>JBBRFA010000070.1:0-18823 GCA_038225185.1 Chthoniobacterales bacterium | reverse complement strand
TCGCAGTGAAGGGTTGCTGGATTCCGCTTTAGGTAAACCGCAGAATTTACTGGCCTATGATCAGCCGAACCTCTTTGAGCTGGCGGTCAGTTACGCTGCTGAATTGATGAAAAACATCCGTTCATCGATGGAAACAAGCGTATCGGCGTGTCGCTGGCGATTTTATTTCTGGAATTTAATGGTGTCCGTTTTGAGTATCCGTAGTCAATGTCGTGGGGGAAACGCTACCATAGGCGGCGGGAGAAAACTCCCAGGCGGATTATGCACGCGGGCTGGAGGACAACTTTTCCAGGAAGACTTGAAGTCAGCCACACATGTTTCCCCTGATCTTGGGCGAGTCGCCCAAGACCGCAGGCCAGTGGCCTACGCTGCCCGGTGAATTTAGCGAATTTTTGCTCCTGACGGCTATTCCACGCGATAGGCTGTGCCGCTGGCCAGCACTTCCACGGCACTGGTTTTGCCTTGCTGATTGCCAATGGTCATGGTGTCGATTCTCACATTCCAGACCACGTTCGCACCGGCTCCGCTGGCTGCCTCCAACATGCGCACCACGGCCTGCCGCCGGGCGCGTTCCACCAGGGTCTCGAGACTGCGGACGCGGCCGCCGAATATGCTACGCACACCCGAGGCGAAGGTTTTAAAATAATCGGTGGCGATGACGCAGACCCCGGCGACAAGTTGCGGATCGGTTGCCCGCCAGTTGGGAGGTAATGTGCGAAGGTTGGACACGGCGATGTTTTTTAATTCCTCCTCGCGTTGATCGAGATAAGCGAGATGTTTTTTTTCGACCATGGAGCCGATGAAATATCCGATGCCAAGTAGAAAAACGAAGAACCCGATGTTAACAATCGTAGCGATGATGTCTTCCATGGCGGATGGAAACTAGGAGATCACCACGGCTGTGCCGTAGGCGTAAAGCTCGGCGGCACCGGCGGTGACCGAACTGGTGGCAAAACGCACATTGACCACGGCATTGGCCCCGAGCTCGCGGGCCTGGCCGATCATTCTCTCGGTGGCTTCGAGGCGGGATTCGTTAAGTAATTCGGTGAAGCCCTTGAGTTCGCCTCCGACGAGATTTTTAAAGCCTGCGGCAATGTCGCGGCCCACATGCTTGGCTCGCACAGTGCTGCCTTGCACGAGACCTTTTACTTCCAATATGGTGTGCCCGGCAATGGTTTCGGTGTTAACAAGAATCATGGTGATGTTAGTTGTAATGACTTCTAATGTGGAAGTCCATTTTTTTAAAAAAATAACTAGCGCAAGTTTATGGGAAACCGGGACTGCAATCGGGGGAGTGTGTCCCGACTTAGGTGCGCTCTTGGGTGTCCGGTTGAAGGGAACTTGACAAAAGACATGTTTTTGGCCGGGTCGGCCAAAACAGCATCCGGAATCGGGCGCGTCCCCGGTTATGAGGCGATTCGGGGGTTAGAGGGTGGTGGCGAATTCCTCGATTCGGTCGAGACCTTTTTTAATGATGTCGAGGCTGGTGGCGTAGCTGAGGCGGATGGTGCGGTCGTCGCCAAAAGCAAGGCCGGGAACGACGGCGACACTTTTTTTACTGAGGAGACGATCCGAGAAATTCTGCGAGCTAAGACCGAGTTTGCTAATGTTGGCGAGGACGTAAAAAGCTCCGAGCGGGCGCACGGCGGTGACGCGGTCGATGGCGGTGATGCGCTCATACATGTAGTTGCGGCGGATGTCGAATTCGTCGCGCATGTCGATGAGCGGTTGCTGGTCGCCGGTGAGAGCGGCGATGGCACCGCGTTGGGCAAAGGAGTTGGCATTGCTGGTGCTATGGCTCTGGATGGAGTCGATGGCTTTGGCAATGGCTTCGGGAGCGGCAAGGTAGCCGAGGCGCCAGCCGGTCATGGCGTAGGCTTTGGAAAATCCGTTGATCGTGATGGTGAGATCGTAGGCTTCGGGACTAACGCTGGCGGTGCTGACAAATTCCGTGCCGTCATAGACGAGTTTTTCATACATTTCGTCGGAGAGAATGAAGATTTCTTCCTCTGCGGCAACTTCGACGATGGCTTTGAGTTCTTCGCGGGTGTAGATGGAGCCGGTGGGGTTGCCTGGGCTGTTGATGATGACCATCTTGGTGCGGGGGGTCATGGCGTTTTCGAATTCTTCGGCGGTCATTTTCCAGCCATTTTCCTCGCGGGTCTGGACGAAAACGGGTTCGCCGCCGACGAGACGGACCATTTCGGGGTAGGAAAGCCAGTAAGGGGAGGGGATGATGACTTCGTCGCCGGGCTGGACGGTGGCGAGAAGGGCGTTGTAGCAGGAATGTTTGGCGCCGTTGCTGACGATGACCTGGCTGGATTTATAGGCGAGCTGGTTGTCGGCGAGGAATTTATCGGCGATGGCCTGGCGAAGTTCGGGGACGCCGGAGCTGGGGGTGTATTTGGTGAATCCGCTTTGCAGAGCCTCGATGCAGGCGGCTTTGATGTGGTCGGGAGTATCGAAATCGGGTTCGCCGGCGGCAAAACCGCAGACGTCGATGCCTTCGGCGCGCATGGCTTTGGCTTTGCTGTCGATGGAAAGGGTGATGGAAGGGCTAAGGCTGGTGGCGCGGGTGGCTAGTTGCATAAGAAGGATGTGTTTTTAAAATGACGGCGATTTTTTTGGAGCGTAATTGAGGGGGAGTAGTATTTACAGAGTCCCGTAATGGTTTTCAACCAATGGTTTCAGATTATTTTCGGTGATGCGAATAATGGCCATTTCGCGTTTGGCGTTGTCGGATGAGTCGGAGGCATGGGCGGCATTGATCATGATGCTCTGTCCGAACTCGCGGCGGACGGTGCCGTGGGGTGCCTTGGAGGGATCGGTGGGGCCGAGGAGGGTGCGAATGATTTGCACGGCATCGGGGCCTTGATAAACGATGGCGAGGCATTTTTCGGTGCCGGCGTGGATTTTTTCCTGCTCGCTGCACTCGCTGGGGCGGCGTCCGGCCATGAATTGGATGATGTTTTCCCAATGTTGCCTGCCGGCGATGGGGCCGAGGAGGTCGCCGAGTTGTTTTTTGACGGTCTGCGGGATGGGAATGCCGAGTTCAGCTTCGAGGGCGAGGGTGGAACGATTGGCGACGGGGGCGCGATTGATTTCCTGGAGGATGTCGAGGACGGGTTCGTAGAAGCGTTCGGCTTGATCGACGCTCATGCGGTGGACTTTCATGGCGATGATGGAAAGGCCGGAGCGGGAGAAAATGTCGATAATGCCGCCGGGACGTCCATTTGGAAAACGGAAGTTGTCGGGTTTGATGAGGACGAGGGTTTTTTGGACGGCACTGCCTGCGGGGAAAGGGATGATGGTGTCGAGCACTCCACCGTCGGAGTCGGAGTGTCGGGAATAAAGTTGGAGGTTGCGTTGAGCGGTGCTGGCGTCGGGCGGTGCGAGCGCGGCTGGCTCGAAGTAAGTGACCTGGCCTTTTTCGTTGAGGATGTAATCGCTGAAGGTGTCGCGGATGGTTTCGCCACGGGTGCGTTCGCTGGCAATGGTGCCGACGACGGAGCGGACGTTGGCGATGGCGTTGGTGCCGCGAAAGACGAGCAGAAGCACGCGGGCAGGGCGACCGGTGGAATCGGGGACGAAGTTTTTCAGGACATATTCGCGAATGAGTTTCTGGGTGTCGGCGAAGCGGGGGTCGGGATCGGAGACGATGGACTCGGCGTAGGCTTCGACGAGGGCGGGGGAGGGGGCGAAGAGACGGGTGGCGACGAGTTCGAGACCGGTGCGGGAGAGGGCGCGCGAGATGATGGCGCCGGTGCGGGATTTACGGATGGAATGCGGGGTGATGAGAATGTAGGAGAGTTCTTCGGACATCGGAGAAAAGGGAGAATAATTAGAAGAGGGCGAGAATTTCAATTTCAGAAAAAGGGTCGGTCTGGACCACGCGAAGTTTTTTCATGCGGATGAGTTCCAGGAGGGCGAGAAAGGTGACGACGACTTCGGTGCGGGAGGCAGCGTTGGCAAAGAGGGTGTGAAAAAGCACGGAACGTCCGGCCTGCATGACGCGTTGGATGTGGGTGATTTTATCGGAGACGGAGAAGTTTTCCTCGAAGATTTCGCGAAGATCCTCTTGTTTATCGAGGCGTTTGAGGATTTTTTGGAAGGCGTTAATGAGGTCGAAAATGCCGACTTCGGTGGTGAGAAGAGGTGAATCTTTCTCGAAGTCTGGCTTTTCCGGGTGACGGGCGATGAGGTTTTCCTGAAAAATTTCGCGTTGCTGGAGATGGGTGGCGGCGTCCTTGAATTTTTTGTATTCGATGAGCTGGCGGATGAGATCCCAGCGGGGATCCTCCTCCCCGGCGTCTTCCTCGGGAGGTTGCACAGCCACGGGGAGCAGGCTGCGGCTTTTCATGTAAATGAGGTTGGCAGCCATGACCAGGAATTCGCCGGCGACATCGAGATCGAGCATTTTAAATGCCTCCAGATACGAGAGATATTGCTTGGTAATGCGCTCGAGCGAGATGTCGTAAATGTCGATTTCGTCCTGTTTTACGAGGTAAAGTAATAAATCGAGCGGGCCTTCGAATACTTCGAGCTTAACTTTGTAATCGGTCTCCATGCGTTGGGTGGCGAACTATAAAGGCTGATGCAACGGCGTCGATGCGAATCGAGTTTTTAAGAAAAAAGAAAACATCAGGCGTCGAGCATTGAGGCCAGTTCAGCAGGGTTGTGCGTGGGAAGCTGGCAGGTGAAATTTTCGCAAAGGTAAGCTGTGGGCCGCTCATCGAGAGCGGGCAGGGGGTGCGGACTATCCGAAGTGTGTAGCAGTGCGGTGTGCGGCAGGAAACGACGATGCGCCTCCCTGGCAAGTGCCTGGAAAGCTGGATGCGCGGGATTGCCCGCGATGACCAACTGACGTGGCGGAGCCAGGGCCAGATCCAATGCGACGAGCATTTGCGGCACCGAATGGGGATGATTTTCCAGTGTGGCCCCAAAATGCTTCAAAATGCCTTCTCCCTGCTCGCGATAGGACGGCTGGCCGGTCAGCGTGGCCAGGCGGAGAAGATTGCTTGCGGCCACAGAGTTGGCGGACGGTTCGGCTCCATCATAATCATCTTTTAGTCGCACGATCACATCGCTGGCGCCAGCCCGGGTGGCGAAGTAGGCACCCTCTGTCTCATCGAGAAAAAAGGCGTCCTGCTCGGCCTGGAGAGATCGTGCCTGCCCAAGCCAGGTCGAATCGAATGTCGCCACGTAAAGATCCAGCAAGCCTTGGATCAGAAATGCATAATCATCGGTAAATGCCGGGATGCTCGATACGGAGTCGCAGTAACTTCGCCCTAACAGACCCCCGGAGGTGCGATTTTTTTTCAGAATAAATCCGGCTGCCTTGCTCGCAATCTGCACATAATCGGCCCGTCCAAAAGCCGCTCCGCAACGCGCAAATGCCGAGATGGCCAGGCCATTCCAGGCTGTAAGGATTTTTTCATCACGATGAGGCCGGGGACGCTGTTTTCTCTGGTGAAACAGAATCTCGCGGGCGATTTCCAAGCGCTTGGAGATGTGCTCTTTTTCCAAGCCTGTAGCCTTGGCGACACCAGTGAGGCCGAGGCGTTGATAAAGCACGTTTTGCCCGTGCAACTCTCCATGGGGATCACTGCCTTCGGGAGCGTTACCCGCCTGAGCAACATCGTAAAACCGACAGAAAAGTTCGCTGTCCGCGCCCAGCAACCGATCTATTTCCTCTTTGCGCCAGACGTAAAACGCCCCCTCGATTTTTTCCCGATCAGTGGCCTGGGACAGGCTGTCGGCATCTTCCGCCGAGAAAAAACCGCCTTCCTCCGCGCGCAAATCGCGCACCACGTAATCCAGGGTGAGGCAGGCAATGTCGCGCGACGCATTTTCACCACCGCTTGATCGTTGCCAGTGTTCCAGATAAGCCACCGCGAGTTGGGCCTGATCGTAGAGCATTTTTTCAAAATGCGGCACATGCCAGAATCGGTCCACCGAGTAACGATGGAATCCTCCCCCGAGCGCATCGTGCATTCCTCCACGGGCCATGGCACGGAGGGTTTCACGAATCATCCGCAAAGCCTGGGCCTGCTCCTTCGAGTGGAGATCTGGGTGAATCGAACACCGGATCAACACATGAAAAAGTGCCGGGCGCGGAAATTTGGGCGCACCACCGAAACCGCCCCACTCGGCATCGAAGACACTGGTCGCATACTCATAGAGGCGACGGATGGGAGCGGGACTTAGATCGCCACTTCTGGCATTGGCCGACGGCGCCGTTTGCAAAGCGGCGGTCATTTTTTCGCTTTGAGCCAGCAATGCCTCCCTTTTCTCCTGCCAAGCCTCGTTGATTCTTCCCAGCAACGTCGTGAATCCAGCCCTACCATGGCGATCTTCGGGCGGAAAGTAAGTGCCTCCCACGAACGGTTTCAACTCAGGAGTGAGCCACACACTCATTGGCCAGCCGCCGCTCCCGGTCGTAGCCTGCACGAAGGCCATGTAGATACGATCCACATCGGGCCGCTCCTCGCGATCCACTTTGATGCAGACAAAATGCTCGTTCAGCACCCTGGCAACCGCCTCATTTTCGAAGGATTCCCGCTCCATCACGTGGCACCAGTGGCAGGTGGAATAGCCGATGGACAAGAAAATCGGTTTGCCTGCCTCGCGTGCTTTGGCAAAAGCTTCATCCCCCCACGGAAACCAATCCACCGGATTGTGCGCATGTTGCAAAAGATAAGGCGATTTTTCCGAGGCGAGACGATTGGTAAATGACATGGAATTTGACATGGAATTGAAGGTTGAAAAAATCGAAAAAAGTCATCCCAAGCTAAACTTCAAGCGTCAAATGGCAAAAAGTCGTTTTCGTTTTTGAGAAAAAACATCCAGTCAGAACGTGTTTTTTATCTGGATTTGAACGTTCAAACAAACTTTTGGCAGGTCATTTGCAGTTTTTTTTCGCATTTACATCGGTTTCCACTTGAAAAGCTCTCCAGTTCACGCTCGTCTCTGGGTTCGCAAATTTATTCACTTTTATGATCAGACTCTTTTCTTTTTTTCTATTAATGCTCACCATCACGACTGCTTTGGCGCAATCCTCGCTCACCAGTGATCAGCTTTATGCCGAGGCTGTCAGCCATTTTAAAAGTCGCGATTACACTGCTGCCTCCGCTTCTCTTGATAAAATTCCCACCGCTGATCAAAACAAGGCCGATATTCTCAATCTACGCGGTGCCATATACAAACGCCTCGGCGAACTCGACAATGCCGCCAACGCTTACACCGATGCCTTAAAAGCCAGCCCGAAGGATTGGGTTCCAAAATACAACATCGCCGACATCGAGTTTCTGCGTCAGCAATACAAACCCTCGCGCTCCTATCTCGAACAGGCACTTGCCTCCATGCCCGAGGCCGACCGGGTGCAAAAGCAGGATCTTATTCTTTATAAAGTTTATCTCACTTACCTGCTCGAAGGCGACAACGACAAAGCCAAACTCTTGCTTGAGAATTTCGATCAAAACTCCGCCAATCCTGTATTCTATTACGCCCAGGCAGCTTGGAGTTATAAAAACAAGGAAAACGATAAAGCCGCCACTTGGATCGAATCGACCCAGGATCTTTATTCCGAAGAACTGCGCAACAGCTACAGCCAGGCTTTGGTCGATCTGGGCTGGGTAAAACCCACCGAAGGAATCGGCACCACTCTTACCGCCAGTGCCACACCCGAAGCCACCCCCACGGCCACTCCTGGGGAAATCGCCATGGCCGATATCGTTCCGCTTTCCACCAGCAATGCCACCCCGATCCCTGTGATCAGCGTGGTTCCAGCGGAGTCTCCCGCACCCGCCGCCGCCTCTCCCACTGCCATTGCCAACGCCACTGCCATTGCCAACGCCACAGCCGTTGCCAACGCTACAGCCGTTGCCAACGCTACAACCGTTGCCACGGGCGAACCCGGCAAGGAAATCGTCGAAACCGAGAAAAAGCGCTCCATCGTTCCCACTTTGGTCATCGTACTCGCGATCTTTGCCGTTGCCGGTTTGTTCCTGGTTAATCTGGCCAAAAAAACCCGCATCGTTCCCGCACCCACCGACAACACCGGCTATGACGCCATTGCCGCCACCTCCTCCCCCGAGACAGCAGAACTCGGCGGTCATCGCTCCGAAGGCACCGGACATGTTATTGTTCAGGAATCGGAGACACCCGCTGCGGCAGCTCCCATTAAAGTCACACCCATCCAACGTGAATACGATGCCGATACCAAAACCGCCACCACTTCCCTGGCTTCATCGGAATCTGCATTTGCCGCTCCTGCTTCTAAAATCGCTCGTAAAGTGACCCCCCCCGCTTCCAGCTCGACGGCTAAAACGGTCACCAAATCTCCAGTCAAGACGCCAGCCAGTGCGCTGGCCAAAGTGCCTGCCAAAACACCGGTTAAACCATCCACTGCCGCCACCGCGAAAACAGCGGCCAAAACTCCCGCGACCAAGACTGCCGCAACGCCTGCGAAAGCACCCGCCAAACCGGCTTCCAAAACTGTGGCCAGCGTCACACCCGCCAAGACATCAGCAGCCACGGCCAAAGCGCCAGCCAAAGCCCCAACTCCTGCGGCTACCACTGCACCTACAAAAAAAGTCGCAGTCACCCTGGTCGGTAACAAGCCCTCGCCACCCCCTGCCGCACCTGCCGCCCCTGCAAAAACGGTTGCTCCGAAAAAACCAGCTCCTGCAGCCTCAGTTGCCTCAGTTGCCCCCAAAGTAAAGCCTGCCACCACCGTGGAAACCGCCCCGGCATCTTCTGCAACGACGACAGTATCCCCTGCGATTGCACCCGTCGAAACTGCGGACATTCCCGGTCTGCCCAAAGGTGCCAAAGTCGTTCCCATCGTCACAGAAAATTTCCCATTGCCCGATGGAGGAGCCAGCCTGATCGATTTGCCAATCAAAGTGGAGCCTATCGTTCTCTCAACCGCCAAAAAACCTGCCGCCAAAGCTTCTCCCAAACCTGCGGACAAACCTGTTGCAAACCCTGCCGTGGCCAAACCCGCGCCCCTCAAAAAAACTCCCGTCAAACCTGCAACCACAGCCAACAAACCCACTCCCGTGCGGCCCGTCGCTCCGCTCATCACCATTCCAGAATTTGAGGATGACACTATCGAAATCAAGTCCCAGCCTCTTCGACTCATTCCCAACGAAGACGCTCAAGACCAAAAGACCTCCTAGCCAGCCCGGTGGTCGGCGGTTTTTCAAACCGACCTTTTCCCAGATTCCCATTCCATGATTGCACTGCACGCAGAGTCATCTGTTGCCGAGTTGTATCAAGAATTCGTCATCCCCACCTACGGACGTTTTCCCATCGTAATTGAACGGGGATCCGGCACACAGGTCTGGGACGAGAACGGCGTTGAATATCTCGACTTCGGCTCCGGCATCGCCGTCTGCTCCATTGGCCATTCCCACCCGCGACTCGTCCAAGCCATTGCTAAACAAGCCGCCACCCTCATTCATACCTCCAATCTTTACCTTACCCTTCCGCAGGCCAGTCTCGCCCGGCGTATCTGCGGCTTCATGGGTGCCCCCGGCAAAATTTTCTTCTCCAACAGTGGCGCCGAAGCTAACGAGGGTCTCATCAAACTCAGCCGCAAATTTGGTGCCGGGCTCCGCCACGAAATCATCACCTTCGAAGGCTCCTTCCATGGACGCACCATGGCCGGCATCTCCGCCACCGCACAGGAAAAGGTCAAAATCGGTTTTGCCCCTCTCCTCTCCGATTTTCGTCACGTTCCCTTTAACGACATCCCCGCCATTCTCAGCGCCATCACCGATAAAACCGTCGCCATCCTTGTCGAACCCATCCAGGGCGAAGGCGGCATTCACCCGGCCCGTGCCGAATTTCTCTGGAAACTGCGCACTCTTTGCGACGAGCACGATTTGCTTCTGCTTTTCGACGAAGTGCAATGCGGCCTCGGGCGCACCGGCGATTGGTGCGGCTGGAAAACCATCACGGGCGACGACCTCACCCCCGACGGCGTAAGCTGGGCCAAAGGTATCGCCGGAGGATTCCCCATGGGAGCTTTCTGGGTGCGCAGTAAAACCATCACCCGCCCCGACGACTCCATCGCCGATCTTTCCGAGCTACTCGGCCCCGGCACCCACGGCACCACCTTCGGCGGCACCCCGCTCGCCTGCGCCGCAGCTCATGCCGTGCTCGACGTCATCGAGGAGGAAAATCTTCTCGCCAACGCCACCCGCCTCGGTCACTACGCCCTTGATAAACTGCTCGCCCTAGCCTCGCCTCACATTCGCGAGGTGCGCGGCACTGGCCTGATGATTGGCATCGAACTCATCCCCGACCTGCCCGCGCGCACCGGACTCACCGGCAAAACCTCTTCCCAAATACTTGTTACATTTCTCCACGAACAGCATCAGCTCGCCATCCCCGCCGGGCCCAATGTCATTCGCTGGCTCCCTCCGCTTAACGTCACCACCGAAGAAATAGATTGCGCCGTCGCCGGTCTCACCGCCGCTTTCGAGACCCTCGACACCCTCTTGGCTCAGCAAAAATGAACCATCTTCTCTCCATGCGCGAGCTTGCTCCCGGGCAAATCCGCGAACTCGTTCGCCTCGGTGCCACCCTCAAAGCCGAGCGCGGCCACCACTCCGCGCAACCCCTCCAGAAACAGTGCTGGGGCCTTATTTTTTCCAAATCCTCCACCCGCACCCGCGTGAGCTTCGAAGTCGGCATTCGCGAACTCGGCGGCGACGCCCTTTTCCTTTCCTCCGCCGACATCCAGCTAGGCCGTGGCGAGCCTATTAAAGACACCGCCCGCGTTCTCGGTCGCCTCTTGCACGGCGCCGTCATCCGCACCTTTGCTCAAAACGACGTTGTCGATTTCGCCCATTACAGCGGCATTCCCACGATTAACGCCCTCACCGACGACGAACACCCCTGCCAGGTTCTCGCCGATCTTCTCACCATCCAGGAAAAATTTGGCACTCTCGACGGACTCCGGATCGCCTACGTGGGCGACGGCGATTCCAACATGGCTCGCTCCTGGATCTGGGCCTCCGAACATCTCGGTTTCGAGCTGGTGATTGCCGCCCCCAAAAAATATCAGCCCTCCGCTGATTATCTTGCTGCGTTAAAAAATGGCACCGTCACCACCAATGAAGACGCCTTCGACGCTGTGCGCGGAGCCAACGTGCTTTACACCGATGTCTTTGTCAGCATGGGACAAGAGGCCGACAGTGCCGTGCGTCTGGCCGAGCTGACCGATTACCAGATTAATGCCGCCCTTGTCGCCGCTGCGGCACCCGGTGCCATTGTGATGCATTGTCTCCCAGCGTATCGCGGCAAGGAAATCACCGAGGAAATCCTGGAAGCTCATGCCGGGACGATTTTCGACCAGGCAGAAAACCGGCTTCACGCCCAAAAAGCTATCCTCACCATCCTCGCCCGGGGCCGGGAATGATTCGCCCGCTTTCTTCCGACCGAAAAGGCTGATGCATCCCTGGCATTGACGCCATGCCCGTCTTCGCCGATGAACACTCCTGCTAAAAATGATCGCTTTGCGTGAAGACATCCCCGGAGACCTCGCCGACAGGGTGGGGAATATGTTCTCCGCCACGGGATTGCTCGCCCAAGCCCGCAACTTCGAGCATCGGCTCGAACAACAACAAATGGCCACCCTCGTCGCCGATGCCCTCGCCTCCGAGTCGCATCTCATCGTGGAAGCCGGCACCGGTGTCGGCAAATCCCTCGCCTACCTGATCCCGGCCATCACTTACGCCCTCGAAGCCAAAAAAAAGGCGGTCATTTCCACCCACACGATCAACCTCCAGGAACAACTTATCTTCAAAGATATTCCGCTCGTGCAAAAAATTCTCCCCCAGGAATTCGATGCCGTGCTGCTTAAGGGACGTCACAACTATTTCTGCCCGCGCCGCCTCGAACGCGCCATGCAGCAAGCCGGCGAACTTTTCACCTCGCCCGAACAAGAGGAACTCAAGCGCATTTGGGAATGGAGCCAGACCACCCGCGACGGCACGCTCTCGGATTTTGCCGTCGAACCCCAATCCGATGTCTGGTCGCACGTCTGTAGCGAGCAACACATCTGCACCCCCAAATCCTGCGGCACGGAGTCGAAATGTTTCTATCAACAAGCCCGCAAACGCTTTCTCTCCGCCGACGTGGTGGTCATGAATCACACCCTGCTTTTCCTCCTCATGGGCAGCTCTGCCGAGATGGAGGGCAAGGAAAACGGCTTCGTTTTTGCCAACGATTTTCTGATCCTCGACGAAGCTCATACCGTCGAGGCGGTCGCCGCCAAACACATCGGCCTCGGCGTCTCGCAATACGGTTTGCGCCACGCCATTCAACGGCTTTACAACGCGAAAACGCAGAAAGGATTGTTTACCATTTTACGCGAAGCCGACGGCGTGAAAATCTGCGCCCGCATCATTGAGCAAATCGACGATTTTTTTACTTCGGTGGAGGAAGCTTGCGACTTTAAAAAAGGACGCGAATTCCGGGTGCGCCGACCCGAACTCGTGCCCGACAACATCACCGCCGCACTCGCCGAGTTGCAGGTGGCCATCGTTAATACCTTGAAACGCATCGACGACGAAGTAACCAAGTCCGAGCTGCAAGACATGGGCCGCCGGGTGCGCGATGCGCGGCTGGGCATCGTCGATTTCCTTAATCAACAAGAGGAGCAAGCCGTTTATTGGGTCGAAAAAACCGGCAAAACCGGCTCTTTTCTTTCTCTTAACGCCGCTCCCATCGATCTCGCGCCGCACCTCCGCCAGATGTTGTTTCGTCCCAACAACACCTGCATCCTCACCAGCGCCACTCTCGCCACCGGACGCGCCGATCTCGGCTATTTCCGCTCCCGCATGGGTGCCGATGAGGTGCGCGGGGAAATGATCGGCAGCCCCTTCGATTATCAAAAACAAATGACAGTCCACGTGGTTCGGAAAATGCCCGACCCGCGCGATGTCGATTATGAGGCGGCCCTGGAAAAATGGATCAAACATTTTTTGGAGGAAAGCAATGGGCGCGCTTTCGTTCTTTTTACCAGCTACCGCACGATGCAATTGCTGGCAGAAAAAATGGAAAGCTATTTTGCCCGCTCCAAATGGGATTTTTTCGTGCAGGGCAAAGGGATGCCGCGTCATCGGCTCATCGAAGAATTTAAAAAATCGGGTCAGGGGGTGCTTTTTGGCACCGACAGCTTCTGGCAGGGGGTCGATGTGCCCGGGGAGGCCTTGTCGAACGTCATCATTACCCGGTTGCCTTTTGCCGTGCCCGATCACCCCATGATCGAGGCCCGCCTCGAACAAATCGAAGCTCGCGGGGGAGACCCGTTCTCCGAATTCTCCCTCCCCGAAGCCATCTTAAAATTTCGTCAGGGTGTCGGACGACTCATCCGCACCCGGCAGGATCGCGGTATCGTCGTCATCCTCGATAATCGTGTATTAACCAAGCAATACGGACGCGCTTTTCTCCAATCCCTGCCCGAATGCCCTGTGCAGATCGTTTGAAGCCTTTCCCAAAAATAACCCGGATTCAACCGACCGTTTTCTCTCATTACTATCAAGAATGGGTCTAACCTGTAGCTATCGCGTTTTATACCGCTGCTTGAGATCCTGTTATTCAAGATCAGCGTTTCCGCGCGTCGCCTTGCGCTGACGTCGCAGCTCGCGCCAGTGCATGAGCGGCGTGACTGAGATTCCGTGGAGAACAATCGACACCGCAATCACCGTGAAGGTGATGGTAGTAAGTTGCCAGGCGATCTCCTCGTTCAAGCCGTGGTTAACGGCAAACATTAGATAATAGACCGAGCCAATGCCGCGGATGCCAAACCAGCAGAGAAGTCCGCGTTCCGGCGCCCCACACTTTTGCCCCAGCAGCCCGGACAGCACTGCGACGGGGCGAATCACCAGGAAAAGTAGCACGATGAAAAAAACCTCGTTGAGACGCAGATAACCCGGTGAAAGCAGCACGCCAACGATCAGCACCAGCGCCACTTCGAGGATGCGCTCCATCTGCTCGTTAAAATCCAGCACTGCGCCCGCCATGTGCGCCGGAGCGGTCTCAGGGGCGATGGCGATCTCGTCGCGCTTTTCCGCAGTCGCGGTATCCAAAATTTGCTGAGGTGGACGGTCGCCTGTTTGGTGACGCTCCACCGCGCGTAACGCAATGCCGGCAGCGAACACCGCGAGAAATCCATACGTGTGCAGCAAGAGCGCGGCACCATAGGAAAAAGCGATGAGACCGAGCGCGATGAAGTGATCGCCCCCCAGACCTTCGCGATGCTTGCGCCGCAGATAAAGCACCAGCCGACCGACGGCGACACCGCATGCCGCACCGATGCCCAACCCGCCCACGATTGCCCAAACCACGTCCACGGCCCACCATCGCCAGGCCCCTGCGCCGAGTTCATGTAAACCCAGCAGACCGAGACCCAGCATCACGAACGGGAACGCCGAGCCATCATTCAGCCCTGCCTCGCTCGAAAGGCTAAAGCGCAGCCGATCCCGATCCTGGGGATTTTCAAGTTGCACATCGGAGGCGAGCACGGGATCCGTGGGCGCAAGCACCGCCCCGAGCAGGATCGCCGCGCCCAGAGGGAGGCCAAGTCCGTAAACTCCGACCACCGCGACGAGTGCCACCGTCAGCGTCATCGAGATAAAAGCCAGCCGCAGCGGCACCTGCCAGCGGGTATCGCGCAACGGCACGCGCAGTTTCAAGCCGGTGGTAAAAAGGGAGACGACCACCGCGATTTCCGCCAGATGCTCCAGCAGCACCGTGTGCTTTGCCGCATCAAAAAACAGCCACCCGAGGCCCAGCGGCCCGACCATTACGCCTGCGGCAAGATAGATCATCGTCGTCGTGAAAGGTAGCCGTTTGACGTAGGATCCGAGCACTGCGACAAGGATCAACAATGCGCCGAGCAGAAAAAACCCAGCATCGAAACTCATTTTGCGCGACGCATAGGTGCGCTTCCTTTGAGTAAATCTGCCTGCAGCGTGTTCATATCCACCGCTTCGCACCAGGCTCGTAAAATGGCTGTCCTTATCAGAAACCACCCCCTCATTTTATAGTTTCAGTTTTACAGTTTTTCAGAGTTTCCATCGTCCAGTCTCTTTGAAGCGATGGACCAGCATTTCATCAAAAAGGCACCGGAACGGCGTGGAGATTGCACACTTGGGCGGGTTCGACAAACTTCTCTCTCAGGTGCGGGATGTGCACGAGAAAGATCGCCTCGTGGCCGAGGGTAATGTGATTGAACAAGACGAGATGTTGGTGAACCACCCGATGGAGATATCGTAGTCGGGATAGCCGGTTTCTCCCCAAGAAATGGGCCGCCTATTGCCATTTTGATCTGCACAATGAGTTTTTGAATGTCTGATCTTCCGGCGGTTTCTGCCCAATATCGGATTCGTTTGGCAGCCAAAGAACTGGCCATGGTGGTCAGGCTTGGCGGTTTTCGCTTCATTCCAGCAGCGTCACCAGCGTCCACTCGTGGGTCCGATGGAATTCGATGACCGGGTGGTTGGCCGTTAGGGAGAAAAGGGTAACCCGCAGGATAGAGCGGTGCGGCCCGGACAGCGGAAATCGATTCTATTTGCAATGAATAATCGCTTTGCACATATACGAGAATCTGAGATTTTGAAGTCACACATGAGTGCCACATTACTAAATCTCGCCGCCGGGATGGGCAGCCGGCATGGCGGCTTGAAGCAGCTCGCTCCCTTGGGGCCGGATGGCGAGGTGGTTCTGGATTATGCGGTGCACGATGCGGTGCGGGCGGGTATTGACCGGGTGATTCTTCGCGATTCATCGGAACTCAATAGCCCCACCGACCGAGGACTTTAAAAAATGCCTTTATGGAAACACACACGATAATTAACGATTCAACAGTTGCAAAAGCTACCCAGGGATTCTCGATTTACGGATCCTACCTTGAAAGTCGTCCCTATGGCAGCGGCCACATCAACGACACATTCGTAGCGGCGTTCAGCCAGGCTGGAACCCGTGTGCGGTATATTTTCCAGCGTATCAATCAAAGGGTCTTCAAAGACCCGGCGGCTCTGATGGAGAACATCCAGCGGGTGACCGACGAAGCACTGCGGCAGTTGAATATTGCAAATGTGCCGGACGTTTCACGGCGATCTCTCCGTGTGATTCCGGCTAGGGATGGAATGCCGTTTTATCGCGATGATGAGGGGAGTTTCTGGCGCTGCTATCCCTTTATCGAGGGGGCAAAGACATACGACATCATTCAGAATGCGCGGCAGGCTTATGAGGCGGCTCGTGCTTTTGGGGAATTTCAGCATCTTGTCGCCGGGTTACAGGGGCCACGGCTTCACGAGACGATTCCCAACTTTCACAACACTCGCTCCCGGTTTGATCGACTCAACGAAGTCGTTTCGGCAAATCCAAAAGGGAGGCTCGCCGGTGTCATCACGGAGTGGGAAAATATCCAGCGTCGCGAATCTCTCGTGGACGTTCTGCTCGTTCTTCAAGCCGCAGGGCAAATCCCGGAGCGGATTACCCACAACGATACGAAGCTCAATAACGTCATGATTGACGATACGACGGAAACCGGAGTCTGCGTTATTGACTTGGACACAGTCATGCCCGGACTGGCGCTCTATGATTTCGGCGACATGGTGCGAACAGCCACGAGTCCGGTGGCGGAGGACGAGATGGATGTTACGAAAGTTCGTATGCAGATGCCAATGTTTGAAGCGCTCGTGCGTGGATATCTGTCGAGCGCGGGGACGTTTCTTAACGCAGCCGAAAAGGCGCACCTGGCATTTTCTGGGAAATTGATCGCCCTCGAAATTGGCATCCGGTTCCTGACCGATCATCTCGAAGGCGATGTGTATTTTAAAATCAAGCGCCCGAATCACAACCTCGACCGGTGCCGCACGCAGTTGGCGCTTGTGCAAAGCATCGAGGAACAGGAGCCTGCCATGTGCCGCTACGTTGAAACCTTATGAAGATCCTTATCACTGGTGGCAGCGGATTTATTGGCAGTCACGTTGTCGAGCATTATCAAGGCAAAGCCGATATAGTCGTTCTGGATAACCTGCGCACGGGTCACCGCAGAAACCTGGAAGGGTTGAGCTGCGAATTCGTCGAAGGATCAATTCTCGATCAAGGGATCTTGGGTCGCTTAATGGTTGATGTGGACTATGTTTTTCACCTTGCAGCCTTAGTCAGCGTTCCTGAGTCGATGGCCCTGCCACACGAAGCGCTTAGCCTCAATGTCACTGGTCTTCTCAATGTTCTTGAAGCCGCCCGCAAGCATGATGTAAAAAAACTCTGCTTCGCGAGCTCGGCGGCTGTTTATGGAGAAAATCCGATCCAGCCCAAAGTCGAAACCTCGGTGCCAGACCCCCGGAGTCCGTATGCGATCACCAAGCTCGATGGCGAGTATTACTGCGGCTTGTATCAAAAGGAGAGTTGGCTTCCGACGGCTTGCCTGCGGTTTTTCAATGTTTTTGGTCCACGACAAGATCCCCGGAGCGCGTATGCGGCAGCGGTTCCCATCTTTCTTGAGCGTGCACGGAAAAACGAGCCCATCACAATTTTCGGGGACGGGGGACAGACGCGGGACTTTATCTACGTGAAAGACATTGTCGGCGCGCTGGCCTTCGCTGCTGAACGCACCGAAGTGACGGGTATTTTCAATGCCGGATACGGGAGCGCGATGACAATTCTGGAACTAGTGAAAGAAATCCTGAGACTCACCGGGTCGAAGTCGAAGATTATTTTTGAGCCGCTGCGGTCCGGTGACATCCGCCATTCCACCGCTAATGCCTCCAAACTGCTTGCAGCCGGATGGGTGCCGCAGTTCGATGTGGCAGGCGGATTGCGCCATTTGATTTAGCCCACTCCCGGAAATCGAAGATCTCAGATTACGCTCAATGGTCGCCAGATTTTGGGAGGAAAATCAAGGAACTCGAACTACAACCGACCGTCGTTCGCTCATCAAAAAACGGGCATCAGTAAACCAACCCAGTTCAACGACAAGCAGAATCTTTTACCTTTCAGAAAGACAAAGGTGCCCCTGGATAAAATATGAACGTTTGACGATTAGACCATGACAGCTCCAATGCGGGCTGGCTTAGAAGGTTCATATTTTGGATGGATAAAAACCAACTCTCCGCCCCTCTTTCGCGACTCGTGCGCAGCAAAAGCCAAGCGGTGACTTTCTGTCGAATGCGAAATCAGATATTCTCCCGTTTGCGCGCGCGGAGAAGCCAGCACGAAAAGCAAGGTTTGCATGAAGCCGTAGTCGCCTCCGCCATGTCCCGCGTACCCCACGTTTGTTCGGAAGAAAGATAGCGGTGGGCATCGAACGCACAGGAGCCCACATGCGGACAACCGTTCATGCAATTTCCGGTCGCTTCGGACGGCGCATTTTCCGGTTTAAAAAAGGCATCGCCCGCAAAGCTCGAGACCTTGCGGCTCCGACTGTCCGCCGGCCAATAAAGGATATCAAAGCCGTGACAGGCCTTCGCAAGAATCATCGGGATCGACTCTTCCTCACGGGCTCAATGTCCCCGCACAAAGCTGTGCGCTTGATGGAACGTGCCGACGCCCTCGGTTGCCTGCATGGAAACAACATTACCCAGAAGCCCGCTTTCGACGACCTCCTTCACCTTTTTAAGGAAAAGTGCGCAACGGATCCCATGGCAGACCACGACCCATCGCCCGCGCTCGATGGCTGCTCGCTCCACTGCCAGCACATCTTCCAAGCTTGTTGCGATGGGATTCTCCAGCAGGAGATCGTATCCGCGTTCCATGGCAGCAATGGCCTGCTCCCGATGCTGGTGATCCTGCGTGG
>JBBRFA010000069.1:0-18936 GCA_038225185.1 Chthoniobacterales bacterium | reverse complement strand
GACCCTGATGTCAGCCTACATCGATCTCAACCCGGTGCGTGCCGGGATGGTGGACGATCCAAAAGATTACCGCTGGAGCGGCTACGGAGAAGCCGTGGGAGGGAAAAGAGAAGCGCTCACAGGTCTCAAAACAGTGGTGGATACCTGGGAAGCAATGTATGGAAACACTCGACTTGCCAAAACAGAAAGTGCGCAGAGCCCAGACGAACTGACGCGGGAGGAACGGGACTGGGTTTTATCCCGGTATCGACTGCTTGCCTACAATCAGGGTCAGGAGGGGGCATTGTCGGAGGAAGGGAATCCCCTCCGTCGCGGTTTTACTGAGGACGAGATTGCAGCGGTGATAGCCAATAAAGGCAAGCTCAGCCGCTGGGAATTGCTGCGTTGCCGGGTGCGCTATTTTAGTGATGGCCTGGTGTTTGGCGGGAAGAGTTTCGTCAACGAGGTGTTTGTGACAGAGCGAAGTCGATTTGGAGCAACCAGGAAATCGGGCGCCAAGCCCTTGCGCGGACTCGACATCGGCGAGTTTAAGACAATGCGGGACTTGCGCCGAAATCCCCTCGGCCCGCGTTGAGTCGGATTCAGCAGAGAGCAGTTTGATGGTGCTCGACAAAACATGGTGACCCAAAACATGGTGACAGATATAAAGTTGCCGGTTCTTCGTTGATCAGGCGTGGATCGCATTGAAAATGGTCGTGAAGCAGCCGCAATTGACGGTAATAGGCGTGGCGTGTGCGATTGCAATCGTGGCCGAGGCCGAGGAGCTTCTTGTATTCGGCCATTGATGGATAAGGGTGGTTGTAATCGAGTAAATTGGTTTGCTCAAGCCCAGTGCTGGCCCGGGAGTGAGCCAGGGATAAGGCTTAAAACAGCATTAATGGATAGGTTTATAAAACATATAAAACACAGGAAAAATAAAACGGATGCTTGAGACCGCGGGCGGGAAGTTATTTTGCGGCTTTGATCAGCTGGCGGAGGACGAAGGGGAGGATGCCGCCGTGACGGTAGTAATCGACCTCGATGGGGGTGTCGATACGCAGTTTCACGGGGATTTCCACCTGGCGTCCGTCGGGATAGGTGATGCCGAGGGCGAGCTGTTGCAAGGGAACGATCTGGTCGTTGAGGCCGATGACGTCGAAGATTTCCTCGCCCATAAGACCGAGGCTTTGCGCGGTGATGCCCTCCAGAAATTGCAACGGGAGCACACCCATGCCAACGAGGTTGGAGCGGTGGATGCGTTCGTAGCTTTGCGTGACGACGACTTTTACGCCCAAAAGCGCGGTGCCTTTCGCTGCCCAGTCGCGACTGGAGCCGGTGCCGTATTCCTGCCCGGCAATGATGATGAGCGGAGTGCCTTCGGCTTGGTATTTCAAGCTGGCGTCGTAGATCGGGAGCTGCTCGCCATCGGGGAAATGTTTGGTAACGCCACCTTCGACGCCGGGGACCATGAGGTTTTTAATGCGGACGTTGGCGAAAGTGCCACGGGTCATCACACGATCGTTGCCGCGGCGGCTGCCGTAGCTGTTGAAGTCGGCGGCTTCGACGCCGTTGGCGACGAGGAATTGACCCGCCGGGGTGCTGGCTTTGAAGGCTCCCGCCGGGGAGATGTGGTCGGTGGTGACGGAATCGCCAAAGATGCCGAGCGGACGCGCGCCTTTGATTTCCTGGATGGTGCCAGGGGTCATCTCGAAATCGGTGAAAAAGGGCGGCTCCTGGATGTAGGTGGAGGTAGCGTCCCACTGATAAATTTCGCCGACGGAGGATGGAATTTCGTTCCATTTGGGATTTTGCTCGGAGAATCCGGTGTAGAGGCGCTGATAGACTTCGGGGGTGAGCGCACTTTCCAGAGTTGAACGGATTTCGGCGAGGGTGGGCCAGATTTCCCGCAGGTAAACGGGCTGCCCCACTTTATCGATCCCGAGAGATTCGGTGGAGAGGTCAATATCGACGCGTCCGGCGATGGCGAAGGCAACGACGAGCGGGGGCGACATGAGGAAGTTGGCTTTGATGTTTTGGTGGACGCGGGCTTCGAAGTTGCGGTTGCCGGAGAGGACGCTGGCGGCGACGAGATCATGGCTGGTAATGGCTTCTTCGATGGCGGGATGGAGCGGGCCGGAGTTGCCGATGCAGGTGGTGCAGCCGTAGCCGACGACCTGGAAGCCGAGTTGATCGAGGTAGGGTTGGAGACCGGATTTGGTGAGGTATTCGGAAACGACGCGTGAGCCGGGAGCGAGGGAACTTTTTACCGAGGGATCGACGGTGAGGCCGCGTTCGACGGCGCGTTTGGCGAGGAGACCGGCGCCGAGCATGACGCTGGGGTTGCTGGTGTTGGTGCAACTGGTGATGGCGGCGATGAGGACGCTGCCGTGGCCAATGGCTGTATCGACAGGCACGGGAGGCGATGAGGGCGAGTGACCGTTGAGATGAACTGCGACACGGGCGTTGGTATCTGCACCGGGCAAACCGTAACCGCCTTCGGAAAGGGATTTTTTGAGAAGGTCGGTGAAAGTGGCGCCAAGATCGGGCAGATTAATGCGATCCTGAGGGCGTTTGGGACCGGCGACGCCTGGTTGCACGGTGGATAAATCAAGATCGAGATCAACGGAGTAATCGATCTCGCCTTTTTTCGGCATGCCGAAGATTTCCTGGGCTTTAAAATAATTCTCGAAGACCGCGACTTGCTCCGGCGTGCGTCCGGTGGCCTGGAGGTAGTTCACCGATTCGTTGTCGATTGGGAAAAAGCCCATCGTGGCGCCATATTCGGGAGCCATGTTGGCGATGGTGGCCCGGTCGGTGAGCGGAAGGGTGACAGCACCATCCCCATAAAATTCGACAAACTTGCCGACGACTTTTTTTGCCCTTAAAAGCTGGGTAACGTGAAGCGCCAGGTCGGTCGCGGTGACCCCTTCGCGCAGACTGCCCGTGAGATGCACCCCGACGACTTCGGGTGTGAGGAAATAGACGGGCTGCCCCAACATACCGGCCTCGGCTTCGATGCCGCCCACTCCCCAGCCGACGATGCCCAGACCGTTGATCATGGTGGTATGAGAGTCGGTGCCGACCAGGGTATCGGGAAAATAAACGGTTTTGTCTGCGTAAGTGCCGCTCAGAACGCCTTTGGCGAGATATTCGAGATTTACCTGATGCACGATACCGATGCCGGGAGGCACCACGCCGAAGGTCTGGAAAGCTTGCTGCCCCCATTTGAGGAGTTGATAACGCTCGCGATTACGCTGAAATTCGATGGCGAGATTGAGGTTCAACGCTTCTTGCGAACCGGCATAATCGACCTGCACCGAGTGATCGACGACCAAATCGACGGGCACCAGCGGCTCGATGATTTTTGGGTTGCCCCCCAGGCGGGCGACAGCGGAACGCATCGCGGCAAGATCGACCAAAAGTGGCACCCCGGTGAAATCCTGCAAGACAATGCGGGCGACGACAAAGGGAATTTCTTCTTCGACGGGTTTTTTGGCATTCCAATTGGCGAGGGTAACCACATCTTTCCAGGCTACTTTTTTACCGTCGAAATTGCGGAGCACAGATTCCAGCACGATCCGAATACTTATGGGAAGCCGGGAAACCGGACCGACCCCGAGTTGCTCCAGGGCTGGTAACGAAAAATAAAATGCTTGCGATCCGGAACCGGTATCAAAACTGCGGAGTGTGTCGAGGTGAGTGGGCATAAATGAGTTTCTTTGGAATAAAGCAGAATAATCGTCGAATGGAACACAACAGAAAAAGAAAAATCCAGCCTTCAACCACATTTTGCCCTCCAGCGCTCCAGATGGAAGCATCCCAACCTTGCCATTTTTGCGTATAAGCCAATATGTTGAAAAACCTCTCTCTGGGTTTGCTGTCTGTTCTTATCGGATTTGGCTGTGCAACCACATCCTCCACAAAAATGAAAACTCCACCTCTGCAAACTGTCGCCAAAGTCGATCTTCCACGTTTCATGGGCGATTGGAGGGTCATCGCCAACATTCCTTATTTCGCCGAAAAAGATGCGGTCGATTCCATTGAGAGTTACGCACTTCGTCCCGATGGCAAAATCGACAATTGGTTCACTTTTCGCAAAAAATCCCTCGATGCCCCCCAGCAAAAATTCACCGCCCTGGCCTGGGTGCAAGACAAGGAATCCAATGCCGAATGGCGCGTCCGGTTTTTTGGCCTCATCACCGTCAAATACCTCATTATCGAGCTTGATCCCGACTATCAATGGACTGTCATCGGTCATCCCTCACGGAATTACGGCTGGATTATGGCGCGGGAAAAAACCCTGCCCGATGCCACCTATCAAGCCATCTTGAAACGGCTCGACACCCAGGGATACGATTCCAAACGCTTCGTAAAAGTGCCCCAAAGCAAATAAACCAAGTTTCGTTCGAACTGCCATACTCCTAACTATGCCCGATCCTTTGGCCAAGCATCCCCTCCCTTTCTCAAAAAAACTGGAAAACAAAATCCGTCCCTGGTTCGATGGGGATTACTTTCCCGAAGGCGCGGAGGTGGTCCGGGAAAAACCCGATGCTTTCGATTTCAAACGCGCCCTTCCCTTTATCGTTCTTCATCTGGGCTGTCTCGCCGTCATCTGGTCCGGCTGGAGCTGGACGGCAGTCCTCGTGGCTGTGGTTCTCTACCTGGTGCGCATGTTTGCCATCACCGGCTTCTACCATCGCTATTTTTCTCATCGCACTTTTCGCACCTCGCGTCTCATGCAGTTTATCCTCGCTGTCTGGGGTAATACCTCCATTCAAAGAGGCGCCCTCTGGTGGGCCTCCGTTCATCGTCATCACCACAAACATTCCGACGAACAGGTCGATGTCCATTCCCCCGGTCAACACGGGTTTTGGTGGGCGCACATCGGTTGGATGACGAGCAGTCGTAATTTTCCGACCGATTACAAGACCATCCGCGATTTGGCAAAATATCCCGAGCTGGTTTTTCTCAATCGATTCGATATGATCGTGCCAATTCTTTTTGGCATCGCTCTTTATGCCCTCGGCAGTGGGTTGAATCATTTTTGGCCCCAACTAGGCACTTCCGGCTGGCAGATTTTTGTCTGGGGATTTTTTATCAGCACAGTTTTCCTCCTTCACGGCACTTTGTTCATCAATTCGCTCGCCCACGTTTTTGGCAAACGTCGCTTTGTTACCGACGATGATAGTCGCAACAGCTTTTTACTTGCCCTCATTACTCTTGGCGAAGGCTGGCATAACAATCATCACCGCTACATGGGTTCGGCCCGGCAGGGTTTTTTCTGGTGGGAATTCGATCCCACCTATTACGGCTTGAAAATTCTCGCCTGGCTGGGGCTGATCTGGGATCTGAGACCCGTGCCAGAAAGCGTCTATCGCGAAGTGGATAACTCCAGCATCGCAAAAGCCCGTGTCTAACGTTTTTTTGTAAATGGAAAAACTGGCGATCATCGGCACGGGGATTGCAGGCTTGGGCTGCGCACATTTTTTGCAGGATCGCTACGATCTCACTCTCTTTGAGCAAAATGATTATGCCGGGGGACATACTAACACGATTACAATTGATGAAAATGGAAAGCCCGTCCCCATCGACACCGGGTTTATGGTTTTCAATCATGTTACTTATCCTAACCTAACCCGCCTTTTTCGTGAATTGAACGTCGCCACGAAACGCACCGAGATGTCTTTCAGCGTCCAGCACACTCCCAGCGGACTCGAATACGGCGGCGGTAACCTCAACGTATTGTTTGGTCAGCGGCGCAACCTGTTAAGCTTTCGTCACTGGCGGATGCTCTTGCAGATGGGCCGTTTTGCAAAAGAAGCCCTGGCGGCCCTGCACGAGCCGCGCTGGGCAAATTACACCCTCCGCGACTATGTAGAGGAACGCGGCTACGGAAGCGATTTTCTCAACCGTTTTATCGTTCCCATGGGCAGTGCGGTCTGGTCCACGCCCCCCTCGCTCATGCTCGATTTCCCAGCGCTAACCCTTATTCGCTTCTGGCAGAACCACGGTTTTCTAGGCATCGATACCCAGCATCCCTGGTGGACAGTTAGCAAAGGGGCAAAGTCCTACGTCGAAAAAATCACCGCCCCCTTTGCCGACCGTCTTCAACTCAAACGTAAAATAGTCAAGGTAACCCGCCAACTTTCATCTGTGGACATCCATACTGCCGATGGTGCGACTCTGCCTTTCGACAAAGTGATTTTTGCCTGCCATGGTGACCAGATTCTCCCCTTGCTGGATCGACCCACCGACTTGGAAACCCGCCTGCTTGGTGCATTCAAATACCAGGCCAACACCGCCACCTTGCACACCGATCCTTCTTTTATGCCGGACACGAAACGCATTTGGTCCTCCTGGAATTATCGACTCGACCACGCAACCGATGGAACGATGATTCCCACCACGCATTATTGGATGAATAAACTGCAAAATGTCTCGGATCGAGAAAATTATTTCGTCTCTCTCAACTGCGAGAAACGCATCCATCCTGCCAGGATCCTAAAAAACATCGCCTACACGCATCCCTTGTTTAACCTGGCGGCCATCGCTGCGCAAACCGAGCTTCCTGCACTTAATCGACTTGCACCGCAACAAACCACTTACTACGCCGGCGCCTGGTTCAAATACGGCTTTCACGAAGACGGATTTACCTCCGCCCTCGATTGCGCCCGGGCTGTCACTGGAGAAAATCTATGGAGCTAACCTCCCCTAACACGCTGCGCAGTTGCCTTTACGAATGCACTGTCATGCATCATCGTCTCAGCCCGAGGGAACATCAGTTTCGCTATCGCATCTTTATGTTTTCTCTTGATCTGGACGAAATCGATTCCGTTGCTAAAAAAGTGCTCGGTTTTAGTCGTAATCGCTTCAATCTCTACTCCTTCCGCGACAAGGATCATCTCGATCTGGGCAAACCTACCATTCGCGAAAACCTCACCGCGTGGCTTGACGAAAACAATTATCAGCTCCCATCCGAAAGTCGCATCCAATTAGTCACCCTGCCTCGCGTTCTCGGTTACATCTTCAATCCTGTTTCCTTTTATTTTTGCTCAGATTCCACCGGCGCCCCTCTTTGTGCCATCGTCCAGGTAGGCAACACTTTTCGGGAGATGAAACCCTACCTCATTCGCGAACAATCCGGGCACAACTTCTTTCGACTCATTACTCCCAAACATTTTTACGTGTCACCCTTCTCCGAGTTGGACCTCGCATTCGATTTTAAGTTGAAAATCCCGGATGATCTTCTGGATCTACACATCGATGATCGACGCGGCAACGACCGGGTTTTGCTAAGCGCTCTCACTGGCAAAAAAGTTCCACTTACCTCTCTCCGACTCGCCTGGCTCACCCTCAAATTCCCCCTCATCACTCTTAAAGTCATTGCCCTCATTCATTGGCAGGCTTTTTTACTTTGGCTCAAACGCCTCCCAGTCTATCGCAAAGAAGAGCGTCCCGACCTTCAGCGCGACCTTTATCATCCACATGCCTCCATTGCCAGTAAAAACCCATGAGTAACACCCTCGCCCGTCCCGAACCCCTCTCCACCAATTCTGTCCCACGTCGTGGTTTTTACGAAAAAGCCGTCCTAGGAGCCTTGTCCCGGATGACCGAAGGATGTCTTCATCTCGTCCTGCCCGACGGTTCACGTCGCACGATTGGCGATCCTGGCTCCGGCACCCACGCACATCTCCACATTCTGCGCCCCTCTTTTTATGCGAGTTGCCTGCTATATGGTGATGTCGGCTTTGGCGAAACCTACGTCGATGGCGATTGGGAGACCGACAGTATCGAACGCCTTATTTCCTGGGCGATTCTCAATACGGAAAATTGTTCCGCGCTCGCCGACAGCAAAGTTGCCCAACCACTTTTTAGTCTGCTGAGGTTTACCAATCGCATCCAACATTTATTGCGTCCTAACAGTCTGGAAACGAGCCGCCTGAACATCGCCGAACACTACGATCTGGGCAACGATTTCTATCACCTCTGGCTCGATCCCACCATGACCTATTCCAGTGCCCTTTTTTCTTCTCCCAACCAGTCGCTGGAAGCAGCGCAAATCGCCAAATACGATGCGCTTTGCAAAAAAATGCACCTGCACCCCGGCGATGAAATCCTCGAAATCGGCACGGGCTGGGGAGGATTCAGCCGTCATGCCGCCACTCATTATGGGTGTAAAATCACCACGGTTACCATTTCTCAGCGACAATATGAATACGCCGCGGCTTTATTCCACCGCGAAGGATTGGGCGACCGGGTAAACGTTCAATTGCAGGACTACCGTTTGATCGGAGGTAAGTTCGATAAAATCGTCTCCATCGAAATGCTCGAAGCGGTCGGTGAAAAATACCTCGACACCTATTTTGCAAAATGTCACGACCTTCTTCGTCCCCACGGATTACTCGCCTTGCAATACATCACCGTGCCCGACAACCGACACCAGCAGCTCCGCAAAGGTGTGGACTGGATTCAAAAACATATATTCCCTGGCTCACTTCTGTTAAGCGTCGGGCGTGTCAACCAGGCACTTAACGCCACCGGCGATCTCTTTATGCATCACATGGAAGATCTAGGTTTTTCCTATGCGCAAACGCTCAACCTTTGGTGGCAGACATTCAATCGACGCATCGATGAGGTGCGCGGCCTCGGATTCGATGAACGCTTCATCCGCAAATGGAATTACTATCTGCAATACTGCGAAGCCGCCTTTGCCACAAGAAATATCAGTGTCGTGCAAGCCATTTACACCCGGCCAAACAATCGAAGTCTGCATCGGTTATGATCCTCACTCTGCGGATTACCTTTATCGTGGTGTTTTTAACCATGCTCACCGTCACCATCTGGGCCAGTCGCCAGGTGGCACTGTGGGAGATACCCGCCAGCGTGGGAGGCCACCCCTGGTTCATAGCCACGTTATTCGACGCCTATCTGGCTTTTTTGACCTTTTATCTTTGGGTGGCTTACAAGGAGACTTCCAACCTGGCCCGGTTTTTCTGGCTTATCGCCATACTTACCCTCGGTAATTTTGCCATGGCAGCCTATCTGTTAAAGGAATTGCTTCGCCTGCCTTTGAATGCCAAGCTTGAAGAATTGGTTCTCCGCAGACATGCCCCGCATTAAATCGTATGTTTACCCTCATCCTGATCGCTCTCCTCGTGGCTGTTTCCTATTTCTCGGTGACGTGGCTCATCAGCGTTAAAATTAAAAATTACGGCTTGCTCGATGCCGCGTGGTCCTACGGCGTCGCCATCCTAGCACCGATTTATGCCCTTTACGGCACCGGCCTCCCCATGCGTCGTGTTCTTTTTACGGTTGTCGGTGTCCTCTGGAGTCTGCGCCTCGGCACTTACATTTTGCGCAGAGTCATCCGGCATCATCCTCAGGAGGATCGGCGCTACGAAGTTCTCCGAAAACAATGGCCGGGCACGGGCATGTTTTTTCTTTTTTTCCAATTGCAAGCCATCGTCGCTGTTATCTTTTCCCTGCCATTCCTATTTGCCTCTTCCAATTCCACCACTGCTCTGCATGTCTTGGAATGGATTGGACTTGCCCTGGCTCTGGGAGCACTGCTCGGAGAAATCATTGCCGATACCCAGATGAAAAGCTTTCAACTGAACCCTGCTAACAAAGGCAGGGTTTGTCAGACAGGTCTCTGGCGTTATTCCCGGCATCCCAATTACTTTTTCGAAGCCAGCTTCTGGTTTGCCATCGCTCTGGCCGCCATCAGCTCGCCCTGGGGTTGGATTGCCATCGTTTGTCCGCTGCTCATGCTGCAATTTCTACTTAAAGTCACGGGCATTCCTCTCACCGAGGAATTTTCCCTCAAAAGCAAAGGCGACGCCTATCGTGCCTATCAAAAATCCACCAGTGCCTTCATTCCCTGGTTTCCCAGAAAATCCTGAACCCACCGGCCATGATTAGTATCGACTCCTTACTCGAAAAAAACCTGCTGCCCGATGCCTTGATTCGAATCGGCATCCGCCAATTACTGGCCAAAACCCTCGTCGATAAACGCCCCACCGATCCAGAACTTTGCCAGGCCCAGCTCATGCAGCACATCGCCGGTTTGCGCGACAGCCCCATCGCCATTCAAACGCGCGATGCCAATGAGCAACATTACGAAGTGCCCACGGCATTTTATCAGAAGTGCCTCGGAAAAAATCTCAAATACAGCAGTGGATACTGGCCCGAAGGTGTGAGCACACTCGACGAAGCCGAGGACACCATGCTTGCCCTGACCGCTTTCCGGGCAGAACTCGCCGACGGACAGGACATCCTTGAACTGGGCTGTGGCTGGGGTTCGCTTTCCTTGTGGATGGCAGATCATTTCCCCAAGGCCCGCATCACCGCTGTCTCCAATTCGCGGACCCAGAAACTACACATCGATGCCGAGGCGCAAAGGCGCGGATTGGATAATCTAACCATTGTCACCGCCGACATGAATCAATTTGACACTGAAAAAAGTTTCGACCGCGTGGTCTCTGTGGAAATGTTCGAGCACATGAAAAACTATCAATTGCTTCTGGAAAAAATCGCGCGCTGGCTGCGCCCTTCCGGCAGACTGTTCGTTCATATTTTTACCCATCGCGATATCGCCTATCATTACGAGGATCAGGGGGACAAAGACTGGATAACCCGCTATTTTTTCTCCGGTGGCCAGATGCCATCCGACGATCTGCTGCTATACTTTCAGGACGATCTAACCATTGCAAACCATTGGCAGGTTAGCGGCACCCATTATCAGAAAACCGCCGAAGCCTGGCTGGTGAACATGGACGCCAGCCGCGCGGAAATCTGGCCGCTTTTTGAGGAGACATACGGAGTGGAGAACGCCAGGAAATGGTGGTCTTACTGGAGGATTTTTTACCTCTCCTGCGCCGAACTCTGGGGTTACCGCGAGGGCACCGAGTGGATCGTGTCGCATTATCTCTTTCGTAAACCATGAAAATCTGGCTGCTGCTTTTATTGAGCGCCATTCCAGTGCTGGCGGAGGACGGGGCATCGCTCATCGCCCGTGGCAACGCCCTCGACGCCAGCTTTAAAACCAGGGAGGCACTCGCTGTTTATCTTGAGGCCGAAAAACTGGCACCGAAAAACAGCACCCTGCTTTGTCAAATCGCCAAACAATACGGCGAATCCATGACGGAAACGGAAAACGTTTCCGAAAAAATCCGTCTTGGCAAGCTCGCCCTCGATTACTCCCAACGCGCTGTGGCCATTGCACCGAAAAGTGCCGGCGCACATTTGTCCCTGGCGGTGTGTTATGGCCGGCTTGCCCTGCTCTTGGATAACAAAACCAAAATCGCTTATTCGCGTTTGATTAAAAAACACGCCGACATCGCGGTGCAACTCGATCCTCACAATGATCTTTGCTGGCATTTGTTAGGAGCCTGGACCCACGGCATGGCCAATCTCAACCCGATTCTGCGCACCATCGCGGGATCCCTTTACGGCAAGCTGCCCGAAGCCTCGAATGAAGACGCCGTTATTTATTTCCAGAAAGCCATCGCCTTGAATCCCCGGCGGCCGGGAAATTTTTTGGAATTGGGAAAAACCTATGCCGCGATGGGGCGGAAAACGGAAGCCCGGGCCGCCCTGGAAAAAGGTCTGGCTCTCCCCAATCTCCAGCGCGACGATTCCGAGAACAAAACCATCGCCCGCAAAACCCTCGCCCGGTTATAGTTTACTCGATTTCGTCGCAACAATTCCTCAAGGCCTGGTAATCAACACCCGGTAGAACCTCGCGCTGCCGCCTGCGTTTGTATCCGTCACCGTGCGTTGTGCGCCGACATTTACCGGACTGCCCACGGTCTGATTGCCCCAACTATTTAAGGCCGTGCTGCTTTGCACCCTGGAGGTGCGACCGGCGACGATGGGGGACAATACGAGGGATCTTGCCGGTCATGGACGCGTCGCGACAATGGGGCTGGACTTTTGTTTTTCGCGAGCCTAATTTTTCAACTTATGTCCCATGAAATTTCCCTCAGCGGTGGCGATATTACCGTCATCAAAGCCATCGGCATCTCGGGTTCCTCGGTTTCGGGCGAAATCCTCCTCGGTCGTTGCGCCGGTCTCGGAGATGCCGAAGTGGTGGAGTCGCTCCAAGATCTCATTGCCCTCGGTTATGTGGTGGCAGATAACGAAACTTTCCACTCCAGCAGCGAGATCGCCAAAGTCCAGTTCCGAGTCAATTCCTCTTACTCGCGCGATCTTAAGGAAGCCTTGGATGATCGTCCCAAAAAAGCGGAACGCCGTCAGCGGAGGACGTGATCCGGTTTTTCCTCGTTCTCGCCCTCGTTCTGTGTCTCGTCCCGGCCGGGGCGCTGGCCGAACGAGTTCTCTCGCCAGGTGTACAAATCACGGTCTGGACGGTGGGTCCGGGCAAGGAATTGTATGCCGCGTTCGGTCATACCGCGCTCCGCATCTCCGATCCTGTGCTGGGGTTCGACCGGCTGTATAACTTCGGGACGTTCGATTTCAATACCCCGTGGTTTTACCTTAAATTTATCCGGGGCGATCTGGATTATTTTCTCACGGTAGCAGTGACGCCGGAAGTTTTGCTGGATTATCAAGCCAACGGTCAACTTGTGATCGAGCAAACGCTGGATCTGACGCCGGAGGAGAGCGACGCGTTGTTTTTGCAGATGGAAGCCAATCTGCGTCCCAAAAATGCGGCGTATCGCTACGATTTCGTGCGGGACAATTGCACGACGCGGGTGCGCGATGCGGTGGAAAAGGTCGTGCCCCTGGCCTGGCCGGATAAGCCGTCGCGCCAGACATTACGACAAATGGTGCAGCCGTATGTGGCGAATCGTCCGGCGATTCAGACCGGGATCAATCTTCTTTTTGGTTCGACGATGGATCGGGAGGCGACGGCGCGGGAAGCGCATTTTTTACCTGCGGAGATGGAGTCGGCCTTCGATACCGCCACGGTGAAAACCGGCGGGCGACGGCTGGTAAAGCAGACGGCGACGTTGCTGACGGGTCGGGCGGTGCCGGTGCCGCGCTGGAATTGGTGGGTGCCTTTATCCTATGCGCTGGCGGTGGGTGGAGGCTGGGCGGCATGGAAAAACCGGCGGGAGTGGGCACCGCTGGATAAGGTGCTCTTTGTGGGGGCGGGTCTCGTCGGTTGTCTGCTGCTTTTTTTCTGGGTGGGCACACGGCATTGGGTGTTGCATGCGAATTGGAATCTCGTCTGGGCATTGCCGACGCATCTGGTGGTTTGGTTTTTACCACGCAAAAGCCGGGATATTTACTGGGCGCTGTTTGCGGTGGTGATGCTGATCGCGACGTTGCTGGCACCGTTGGCGGCGATGGGTTTTTGCGCATTGCTGGCGGTGCGCGCCATGGCTTTGGCGAGTGGCAGATAGGGAGGGGAGCGGTCACTTGCCCTTTACCGAAAATCTTTCTTAGATTGAGGATGGAAGGCGGATCTTGGAAATTTTTTGTCCACAGATTTCACAGATTGACACAGATTTTTTAAGCGCTTACTGGCTTTTTTACTTTGGAGCTGGTCTAAGCTCCCATGGCGTCGGGCAGGGCGCGGGACCAGGTTTGCTTAAGCTGGGCGACGGGCCATTGGTAGGTGCCCCCCTGGCTGGTGTGGATGACGACTTGATCGCCCCCGACATTGCCGAGGCGTTGGAAGGGGATTTTTCTCCACTCCAACAAGGCGGCGGCGACGGTGGCGTTGCCTTTGCTGGTGGTAAAAAGCAGGCGGCTTTGCGATTCGTTAAAGAGGGTGGCGGCATCGGTTTGCGCGGAGTCGAAGGTGACGGTGGCGCCGAGTTCCTGGGCAAAGGTGCTTTCGGCGAGGGCCACGGCAAGTCCGCCTTCGCTGGCGTCGTGGGCACTTTTGACCAGCCCGATGCGGATCAAGGCGAGCAGAGCTTCGTGGATGGCTTTTTCTTTGGCAAAATCGACGCGGGGCGGCAGTCCGGTTTTGAGGCCGTGAACGACGCGCAGAAGTTGCGAGCCGCCGAGTTCGTGGCCGATGTCGCCCAATAAAAAGATAACATCGCCAGCCTGTTTGAAGTGTTGGGTGGTGACGTGTTTTTCCGAGGCGATAAGCCCGACGACGCCGACGGTGGGAGTGGGATCGATGGCGCCGGCGGGGCTTTGATTGTAGAGGCTGACGTTACCGCCGGTGACCGGGATGTCGAAGGCGTGGCAGCCTTCGGCGAGGCCTTCGACGCTTTGCTGGAGTTGCCAGAAGTTTTCCGGGTTGTGGGGGTTGCCGAAGTTAAGGTTATCGGTGACGGCAAGAGGCACCGCGCCGGAGCAGGCAAGGTTGCGGGTGGCTTCGGCGATGGCGGCGCGAGCCCCTTCGCGAGGGTCGAGGGAGCAGTAAAGGCTGTTGCAATCGCTGGTGGCGGCGACAAGTTTATTGGCTTCGCGAATGAGAAAAACCGCGGCATCCGATCCGGGGCGGACGACGCTGCCATTTCTCACCATGTGATCGTATTGCTGCCAGACCCATTCCTTGGAGGCGATGCTGGGTTCGGCCAGGAGAGCGGTGAGAGCAGCCTGCAAATCGGTGGGGGGAAGTTCGTCGTTGGGATAAGGAGCTGGGAGAGGACGCGGCGTGGCGGTGCGCTGATAAACGGGAGCTTCGTCGGCGAGTTTTTTGGCAGGAATCTCCACGACGGTTTCGCCATGGTTTTTGACGCGCATAAACCCGTCGTCGCGCACGAAGCCGACATGGGCGTAGGGGAGATCCCATTTTTCGAAAATGCGTTTCACGGCGTCTTCCTCGCCTTTTTTTACAATGATGAGCATGCGTTCCTGGGATTCGCTCAGGAGGATTTCGTAGGGGGTCATGCCGGTCTCGCGTTTGGGCACGAGAGCGAGATCGATCTCGACACCGGTATCGCCGCGACTGGCGGTTTCGCACGTGGAACAGGTGAGACCAGCGGCGCCCATGTCCTGAATGCCGGCGACGCTTCCGCTGGCGAGTAATTCGAGACAGGCTTCGAGGAGTAATTTTTCCTTGAACGGATCGCCCACCTGCACAGCGGGACGGTCCTCTTTGCTTTCCTCGGTGAGGTCGCGCGAGGCAAAAGCGGCCCCGGCGAGTCCGTCGCGTCCGGTCTCGGCTCCGACGTAAAAAACCGGGTTGCCCACGCCGCTGGCGGCACCGCGGGCGATTTCCTCATGTCGCAGGACGCCAAGGCAAAACACGTTTACCAAGGGGTTGCCGTTGTAGCTGGGGTCGAAATAAATCTCGCCTCCGATGGTGGGCACGCCGATGCAATTACCGTAATGGGCGATGCCCGAGACGACCCCGGCGAGGAGACGACGATTGGCGATGGTCTGGGCTGTTTTTTCGCCGGTGATCGGCCCGAAGCGGAGAGAGTTGAGCGAGAAAACCGGACGCGCGCCCATCGTAAAAATATCGCGGATGATGCCCCCCACCCCGGTGGCGGCGCCTTGGAAAGGTTCGACGGCACTGGGGTGATTGTGGCTTTCCATCTTGAAGGCGACGGCCCAACCGTCGCCGATATCGATGACCCCGGCGTTTTCATCCCCGGCCTTGACCAGCACGCGTGGGCCGGTGGTGGGGAATTTGCGGAGCTCGGGCTTGGAGTTTTTATAGCTGCAATGTTCGCTCCACATGACTGAGAATACGCCCAGCTCGGTAAAATTCGGGTCGCGCCCGAGGATTTCCTGGATGCGGGAGTATTCGTCGGGAGTGATGCCGTGTTTGGCGATCATCTCGGGAGTAATGGCGGGATCTAAGGTCGTGGGCATAAACAGCGGGAAAAAGCGGTGGGGCAGACATGTTTGATGCAGGTCGCACGCAAGACAAGCGGATTCTTGTCCGCCACGATAAAAGTGCTTAGGGCACCACTGGCACTTCAGGCACTTCGGGCACTCTATTTACACTGTTCGCGCCCGAAAAGTTTCACCGACAATGTTAACTTTGCTGTTAACGATGGATTGACCGTTCACGATTCTCTCGCTCGACCAGAATCTCCCGGTCACCTTTCTGTTTAAGGAGGTAAAGTTATACGTTACTTTACCGTTTGTTTTTAAGACACCTCTTTTATACGTCCATTTCCCATTGATGGATATATTCGTTGCCACGGAACCCACTCCATCGACATCGAGGGTGGCTTGGTAACTTACGGTGATTTTACCATTGCGAGAATATCTTACGCCGGATGGATTCCCACTCGTGGATACTTCGATCGATCATCCCGGTGTTTTGAAAACGGGTTCGCTGTGAAAGAACAGGAGACTCCGCAGACAGCCATTCACCGAGAAAAGACGCCGGGATTTTCCCTGGTTTTTGCGCTTGAGCTTCCTAAAATAAAAAACCGGCAAAAAATCCGGCGATAACGAAATGAATCCATTTCATAATGAGTGTTGTGCTAAAAAACGGGAGTGTTAACAGCTTACCCGATCCCATTGCCACACTGCCGGGTGATTATTAAAATGTCACGATAGAAAATTGTTTTATTTGCGGCGGATGCGGAAGGGGCCGCGGATTTTCCACCAGGGGATGGTGCGTTTTTGCTGGCTCAACACGACCCGGCCTTCCTCGGCTAATTGATAGAGCAACGGACGCAGGACGGTGAGTGGTTTATCGATTTCGGGCAGGAGATCGACCGCCAGTTCGCCGGGACAAATCGTTGTGCCGGGGCGAAGTGCTCCCAATCGTTCCAGAATAGCGGCCCGCCAATGCGCTTCTTGCGAACCGTTGATGGCCAGGCTGAGCGGGCGCAACCCGGCGCAGCGGCGGCTGCATGTGCCTTCGCTCACGTTGCGTGGTAGAGGCAATGCGCAGACGGGGCAGCGTTCGAGGGCGGGGAGTTGGGCGAGAACAGTGGGCATACGGGGACGGCTTTTTTTTTCCAAAAGAGGATACGTTGCCCGGACTTGTGGCGGGCTGATTTTTCATTAAATTTCATCAACCTGCGAATCAGGCGCAGCACGGCACTTGCGCAGGGTCTGCAAGACAAGTATGGTGCGCGCGATTTGAAAGCACTTATCTTCGATTACGACGGCCTCATCGTGGATTCCGAGACCCCGGAGTATCACTCTTGGAAAGAGATTTATCATCTTGCCGGGGTGGAACTCACCGAACAGGTCTGGACCTCCGCTGTCGGCGCGGTGAATGCCTTCGATCCCCGGGCTTTTCTCGAAAAAACCACTGGGCGCACCTTCGATTGGGAGGTGATCGAAAAGGCGCGCCGCCAAAAACTTTCCGAGCGGCAAGTGGCGCAACCCGTGCTCGCCGGAGTGGCCGGGCTAATGTATCGCGGGGTCGAGGCAGGCTACCGCATCGGAGTGGCCAGCAATTCGACCGCTGCCTGGGTGGAACTCGGCTTGGAACGGTTGGGACTGCGCCACCTCATCGAATCCGTGCGCACGGTGGAATCGGTCAAATGGCCCAAGCCGCATCCCGAGATTTACCTGCGTGTGCTGGAAGATTTGAATGCCGATGTGCACGAGACACTCGCTTTTGAAGATTCGCAACCCGGTATCCGCGCAGCCAAGGCAGCCGGTCTCACCGTGATCGCGGTGCCTAATTTATTGACCCGAACCCACGATCTGTCGCTGGCCGACCAGATTCTGGATAACCTGGATCAATTCGAATTGCCGGAGTTTGCCTCTTAAACGTAGAAAAAAGAAGATTGCATCACGGCACGCTGATTGCTATTAAAGACAGCGTGATATTGCAATCTCCACGACTTTCAAGCTTGCGAGCGCTTGCCGTGGTTCTGGGGCTGGTTTTTTCCCTGCTGCCCACCCTGGCGCAAGGTCAATCGGCAGATGCCCGGGTGGATGCCAGCTCGTTGGATCGCCGTTTGCTCACCCGCATGGTCTGGGAGGAGACCAATCGTTACCGTGAGGAACACGGACGTCAACCTGTGGGCTGGCTGGAACCACTCGCCCTGGCAGCACAAAATCATGCCGAAAACATGGTCGAACGAAATTTTTTCAGTCATCAAAATCCTTACGATCCCAGGTTGCGCACATTACGGCATCGCATCGCACGCGTGGGCTTGAGTCCCCGTTCTTATGGAGAAAATTTGGCCCTCACATTCGCGGTCGATTACCGGGCGCGGAAGGAATGGACGCGAAACGGCAGGCGTGGGCCTGCCCCCGGTGTCGGAATGCATACCTACCGGTCGCTGGCCCGGAGTCTGGTGCAACAATGGGCGGCATCCCCCGGTCACAAACGCAACCTGTTGGCGCGAAGTTTTTCTTTATTGGGAGTGGGACTGGCCAGTGAGTCAGGTGATTCCAAACAAACCATTTATTGCGTGCAAACCTTTGCTTCGCAGGCAGGTGTCCTCATCGGGGGCAATCTGCCTGGCACACCGGGCGAAGGTTGATTCTTTCCGGGCTGCAACCAATCAAAATTTCAAAAAAGAAGTCACAGGCACGCCGGGGAGATTGGCACTGCCTTCGAGATCGACTAACTCGATTAGAAAAATGGCCTGGACGACTTTGCCACCCAATTCTTCGACGAGTTTGGCCGCGGCTCCCGCCGTCCCGCCGGTGGCCAGAAGATCGTCGATCAAGGCCACTCGCTCACCGGGGGCAACGGCATCTTCGTGCATTTCGATCACGTTGCTGCCGTATTCCAAAGTGTAGGAATGGCTGCGGCGTTTGAAGGGCAGTTTACCTTGTTTGCGCACCGGGATGAATCCGACGCCCAAAACATACGCGGCGGCGGCGCCAAAGATGAAGCCGCGGGCGTCGATCCCGACGATTTTTTGCACTCCGGCGGTGCGACATTGTCCGACAAAAAGATCGATGGAGGCACGAAAACCGACCGGATCGGCCAGGATGGGGGTGATGTCTTTAAATTGAATGCCCGGTTGGGGAAAATCGGGAATATTACGAACAAGACTGTGGAGGAGGGCGATGGGTTCCATGAGTTAAAAGAAAACGGACTGCCAATGAACACTTTCCCGAGGGACTTGAAAAGCGAAAGCGAATCAA
>JBBRFA010000068.1:0-19093 GCA_038225185.1 Chthoniobacterales bacterium | reverse complement strand
GCGAGATCCCATGGCGAGGGCAGCGGCAGCGAGAGCGGCCAGCGTGATCGTAGTGGGTTCGGGCACAGCAGTGAGGCTGGCAGTGTAGCTACCGCCGGATTGCTCGCTTAAATTTGTTTGATCAGCGAAAACCGTCAGGTTGCCACCGACTGGAACCGTCCCGGTAATGATTCCCACGCCGGCGCCGAATGTGGGTGCAGTAAATATAGAGGAGCCGATATCGCTCCCAGTGCCGTTCAAAACTGAGAAACTGCCGTGATAAGGATTGGAGAAGGAGACAGTATTGATTTACAGACTGAAAGGTGTGCCAGGGGTAAGGGATTGGAAAGTAAAGTAGTCCAAGTCCGAATTGGCACTGGTGCCCCCCTCCACGACATTCACATCAGCGGCAAGGAGATTGCGACCGGCAAAAGAATCGCTAAAATCGGCATTCGTCACGCTGCTTTCCTGAACGATAATGGCCTGAGCCTGACTGATCAGCAGACTCCCTGCGGCAGCGGTGAGGAGAAGAGCGGCGGTATTTTTAGAAGTGGAAGATGGCATAATGAGTTGGATTGGATAGTTGAGAAGTATTAGAGATGTCCCTCGACGGTGTCAACCTTTTTAAAACAAAAAGATAAACAGCAATTTTAGGAACTGGTGGAGCAAGCCCCCGGCAATGCCCGGCAAACCCTCCCCGGATACGCCATCCAAAGCGACGTCAACCCTCTGCCGCTGCTCTGCTGGCCAGCCTGCGGCTTGCCGTGCACATCATTAAAAACCACTACAACCCATTAAAACACCGGACGTGATCAGACACCACCCCGAAGCTTTGCAAGCTGCCAGGGAAAACAAGGGGTGGGAAAAGGGATACGCATCCCGTTCATTAACAGGCTGTTGGGGCGCGTCTAAGATCGCCCGCCAAGAGCAGCCCCTCGGCAGTCACCGACAGCCGCTCCAAAACAGCTTGCGCTCCCCTCCCAAACTTTACCCGCCGTCAGCGTTTGCTCCCCATTCCTCTTTCCACCTTTATCCAGCTTTTGAGTTTCCAGTTTGCTCCTGTGGACACACAAATTAAGGGACAGGTTTTTTATCGACATGGGTCTTTTATCGACATAAAACGGAAATTGCTGCCGCCCTGGTTCATGTCGCCCGCGTTTCTTTTCAAAGACAATTAACCTAATGGACTAGTCTTTTTTTTTGCACACGGGTCATTTATTGCATACGACGAGAACCTAAGCATCGAGTGGAAAACCGCCTTTCTTTCCATAAAATCCTTCATAAAACTTTAGCGGCTTTGTAGCACCTCCAGGATGACCCTCTTGGTTTTATGCGGGTTCGAAGCCATCAACAAGAAACTTGGGTTAAGTCTGGGAAAAACTTACCGATTGGGCGGGCATATTGCGGGGTGATGAGGTTGCAATTTTTGCCTGATGAGTCCAATTTCTGCGAATGAATCAGCATGAAGTCCAATAGCAAAGCCCGCTCAGGCAGAGGCTTGGCCGGGCGATCAAGGCCCTTGCGCTCTGTATGGCATTGCTACTGGGTTTTGTCATCCTATCTGCCTGCCAGTCGTGGAAAATCACTCCGCCATCCGACGTGCAAAATCCGGCCCGCGTATTTTTGAACGAATATGGGAAACTCACATCGGTGGCTTTTCCAGCGGGAACAGAAACCTATGTGGAATTCGGGTTTGGCGAATGGCATTATTATGGGCGCGAACAACACGGGGTTGGGAGCTCGCTTCGAGCCATCGGTGGAGCCGGGCGCGGCGCCCTATCGCGACGCGAGATAGTCACAGAACATCTTGATGATGCCGGCTTCGCGCGTGCCGCCGGTTCCTCAAGAAGTATCGGCATCGATGTGGAGACAACAAGGATGCAGGATCTCAAACAACTACTTGAAGATCGCTGGCACCATGCCCCGGAGCGCGTGGTCCGTGGCCATGACCGCATCGAGGTGCGCCAGGCTCCCGGGGGCTATCACCTTTTCAGGAACTCCAACGCAGTTTCCGCAGGCTGGTTGCGGGAAATGGGAGCTGATGTGCAAGGCAGTCCCGTATGGTCAAACTTCGAAGTCGTGCGGTAGAGTGCAGGTTCCGATATACAACTAATACAACTAAGAGAAATAAACTTTAAATTAGTGGCAGACATAAGCAATGGGACACATAAAATCGGTATCAAAAATCAGCTCGTTTTCCAGGGCTTTTGGCTGTGTCTCTTCGCGTTAGGAAGCCGTTCTTGGAGTCGCCTTTCCAGGGGTCTCTCAAACTCTTTTTTTTCGCGCAAAGACCCGTAAATAGGTTTACAAAGCCCTTAATAAGGAGTCTGAAAAAAATTTTAAGTAAACTATATACCTGTCACCATGTTTTGAACACGCAACGAGTTGGTTGAATTCCGTGGCTCGATTCGTTACCCTGCATCTGAATGTGCGCCCCCGGTATCCGGTTGCCATGCCTTGACGATTTAAACAAGACCACCATGAAGATCATACTTATTTTCTTGCTGCTCTCTTTTCAGGGAATTCTCCATGCGGACGACCAACCATTGAAGGACCATTGCACCAGAATTGGGATTACCGGTCGGATTATTGATGCCGTTACCGGAAAGCCAGTTAAAGGCGCTAAGGTTTGGTTTCAGTATCAGTTCATGACTTCAGGGCTTGCGACGCGATTTCCAGGACAGGCCGTGACCGAATCGGATGGGCGATTCAAAGTTCCTAGCGAGTTTACCAAGAGCAAATACTTATATGGTGTGACTGATGACCCTTCCGACCCTGCGGCTTGGAAACCTGATGTGCCAATGAAAATCCAAGTTGATCACCCCGATTACGAGGTATATCGCTTCGACTTTCCAACCAAGAAGCAAAATCAAAAGGTTCCTTACCTGAGACAGACTTATCCGATTTTTACAGACGGTGCGGACTACAAGGTTAAACCAAAACAATGATCTACCCATTAATGAAAAAAACCGAAACAAGACGCATCATTCAACCACTACCTAAGTAAACTATATACCTGTCACTAAGTTTTCAAGTTTTGGTCGCCGACCCATGCCGAACCGACCGGGACCAAGAGCGCATCCAAGCCGCCACCGCCAGATACAATGCGTTTGCTGCGGGAATTGGGACTGGCCCCGCTGCCATGGGAAACTTAGCCATCTTGAAATTCTCGTGCAGACGTGAAATCGTGCAACACGAATCGACGATCTGCCATGAATGTCACCCTCAAACTACCCGACGAACTGATCAAAGAGGCACGTCACCTCGCGCTTGATGCAGGAAAATCCCTTTCCGCGTTGGTTGCGGATTTGCTGGCCCAGCGACTGGGAAAGTCCCCTGCGTTTATGACCAAACGGAAGACTTTGGCCGAGGCTATGAAGGTTCCTGGCATGGCCCGATTGGTTTTATGAAAAGGAGTTCCCCTTGCCGGACCGCAAGGCGGACAAAGAACGTAAATTCGCTTTTGATCCCGTCGAAGGATGAGCGCCTTACTCTTGGACCCAGTCACTGTCTCCGAAATCCGATGCGGCCCAAAGGGTAACCCGTGCGTGTGGCACTGGCAGCAGGGCATACATAGCTCTGGCTTTCAACCGGCGACAGCCGCATTCGCAAAAATAAGTGCATTGCAAATAGAGGACGCATTAAAATTTTATACATGTTGCCAGGTTTTGCCGCAAGCGTATGGGCGTGGATGACGAACTGCCCGGCGTGGTCAAGGCAGGTGAAAAGTTTGTCGATTTCGAGGAACGCAAGGACCGGATGGCTCCGCCATTCACAGTGAACCGGCCTAGTGGCTGGCCTGCTTTGGGTTAGGGGTGCCGAGCAGGTATTCGTTTAGGGGAGTGCCACTGCCATTTTTTTTCAGCAACAAATAGTCCTGCTTTTTCATATCAAGCCGGGAATCGATGCCCCATTCGCCGGGGGTCACCAGCATCGCGAGTTGTCGGGCCGCAGGTAGCCCGACCAGAATGTGGGCGTGCGGTTGCTCCAGAGCAAGGGCATAAAGTTCTTGCAGATCATCCGCGTATTTTAAATCGGGGCGTTGACCATACAGTCCTTGCAGGCGGTCATCCCGCATTATGAAGACGTCCTGGCCGGTCTGATGCGCATCTATCCAAGTAGAAATCTGCCGCTCCTCCGCGTTTTGGAGGTGGGTCACGCCCAGGTAGGTCAGGCCCAGGACTGTCAGCAGGGAGGCAACGCCAAGGCCGATCCACCAGCCACGCCAGTGCGAATCTTTCGGAGCAAGACGCGCGGTGGCTTCGGTTCGGGGCGCGGTGCGGCGGGCCTGGAGATAGCATTCCGAACCCAGCGATGGAAAGAGGGATCCCCAAATCTGATTGAGTCGGATCCACCAGCGATGGTTTTCCAAGAAGCTGCCGGTGTGGCGGACAAGGTGGCTGCCAGTGGCAAATTCCACGTCCAAACCTGCATCTTGGGCCAGGGCACGCCAGCGTGTGGGCGAGAGCACGGTGATATGGCCGCCATTGGCGATTTTACCGGATTCCAAACGATGGCGGAAATAATGTTCGCGCAAACGTGCGATCCAATCCGGCATAGTCGGTGCCCCTCCCAGAAAAATACCGCCGGGTTTCAATAGACGGCTGATTTCCGCCATGGTGATTCCCGGGCGCGGCAGGTGTTCGAAAACGTGCAGACTGACTACTGCATCCGCTTTGCCTCCCGACAGAGGCAGGTGATCATCGAAATTGGCCTGATGCACTTCATCGTAGGCGGCGATTTTTGATACTTCCTGCTGCACCACCCAGTCTATGCCAATCCAGTGTTCCACCACACCTTCCGGGGTGAAATGCTTTAGCCAGCCCTCTTGCAGCCGAGGTCCACGACGGTGAGGGGACGGCCCAGGCGCTCGGATTCTCCACGCAGCGCCTGCCCGGCCCACCAGTAGCGAAGGAGGCGGACAGGATAATGGGCCTGCTGCAAGATGCCGGTGAGTTTGGTGGGAACACCGGGAGGAAGCCGGTCGATGAGAGGCCGGAAGGAGTGAAGGGGATAGCGGAGAAATGGAAACAGGATGGACTTCATGAAAGTTGGGACTGACGGATTGAGATGGGAAAGAAATTTTTAAAAGAACCACCACTCAAACATTTTGGGGGATGCCCCATTCTGCTGATCGTTAAAATTGAGCAGCAATCAATCTTCTTAATTCGTTTGGTTGATGAGTGACTGCAAGTGGAATTCTGGCAAGCGGCCTCGATGGCCAGTGCCCGTGCCTCCTCAACGCCTGCCCGCAGCCCAGGCAAATTTGGGTTTGAAGGACGATGCTGAACTGTCGGCTCTCGTTGAAATGCTTGCGCAAGCTTTGAGGACCGAAGAGATCACTGGCAAATGGTGAATCGTGAAAAGTGCTTGGTTAAAATTTTATCGAGAATAAAAAAACGCCCGGCGGGGTTTCTCCGACGGGCGTTTTCGTTGATTGTTTCGGACGATTACTTTTTCTTCGCGGCACGTTTTTCCTCGATGGCGGCCTGGGCGGCGGCGAGGCGGGCGACGGGAACGCGGTAAGGCGAGCAACTGACGTAGTCGAGACCGATTTTATGGAAGAATTTTACGCTGTCGGGATCGCCGCCGTGTTCGCCGCAAATGCCGAGCTTGATGTCGGGTCGGGATTTGCGTCCTTTTGCGATGGCGATTTTCACCAATTCGCCGACACCGGTTTGATCGAGGCTGGCGAAGGGGTTTTTCTTGAAGACCTCGTTCTCGATGTAAGGCGAGAGGAAGTTACCCATGTCGTCGCGACTGATCCCGAGGGCGGTCTGGGTAAGATCGTTGGTGCCAAAGCTGAAGAACTCGGCACTTTGCGCGATTTCATCGGCGGTGAGAGCGCCGCGGGGCACTTCGATCATGGTGCCGACGCTGTAGCTGAATTTGACTTTCGCTTCTTTCTGCACTTCGGCGGCAATGCGATGGACGATGGCGGCCTGGAGTTCGAATTCTTTTTTGAAGCCGACGAGCGGGATCATGACTTCGGGTTTCACTTTGATGCCCGTTTTCTGGACTTCGGCAGCAGCTTCGAAGATGGCGCGGGCCTGGGTCTCGGTGATTTCGGGATAGGCGATGCCGAGGCGGCAGCCGCGGTGACCGAGCATGGGGTTGAATTCATGCAGGGAGGCAACGCGGGAGGCGACTTTTTCCCTGGTGATACCGAGTTTGTCGGCCAGGCTGGCTTGAGCGGCTTCGTCGTGTGGAACGAATTCGTGAAGCGGCGGGTCGAGCAGGCGGATGGTTGCGGGGAAGCCTTTGAGGGCTTTAAAGATGCCGATGAAATCTTCGCGTTGATAAGGAAGAATCTTGGCAAGAGCGGCGCGGCGACCGGTTTCGGTCTCGGCGAGGATCATTTCACGCACGGCGTCGATGCGATCTCCCTCGAAGAACATGTGTTCGGTGCGGGTGAGCCCGATACCGGTGGCACCGAAGGCGATGGCGATGGCGGTTTGCTCGGGCGTGTCGGCGTTGGTGCGCACAGCGAGGCGGGTGGCTTGGGAAGTCCACTTCATGAGCTGTTGGAAGTTCTGGAATTTTTCGGTTTTCTGAGCGGCTTTATTGCCACTGACGGTGCCGGTGATGATTTCGCTGGGCGAAGTGGCGATTTGGCCGGCATAAACGGTGCCTGCGGTGCCGTCGATGGAGAGGAAGTCGCCTTCGGAGAAGGTCTGGCCGCTGGCGGTGACGGTTTTGGCGTCGTAATCGATAGCCAAAGCGGAGGCGCCGCAGATGCAGACTTTGCCCATTTGGCGGGCGACAAGGGCGGCGTGACTGGAGACGCCACCTTTGGCGGTGAGAATGCCTTCGGCGGCGATCATGCCGCGAAGATCTTCGGGCGAAGTTTCGTTGCGGACGAGGAGGACTTTTTCCCCGGCGGCTTCGGCGGCGGCGGCGCGGTCGGCGTTGAGGTAGATTTTACCGGAGGCAGCCCCGGGGCCGGCGGGCAGGCCAGTGGCAATGACGGCGGCTTTTTTTACTTCGACGAGGTCGAAAACGGGGGCGAGCAATTGGTCGAGCTGGTCGGCGGGGTTGCGCAGGACGGCGGTCTCCCAGTCGATGAGTTTCTCGTTGAACATATCCACGGAGAATTTGAGTGCGGCGGCGGCAGTGCGCTTGCCGTTGCGGGTCTAGAACATGAACAATTTGCCCTCTTGGATGGTAAATTCCACGTCTTGCACGTCTTTAAAATGTTTCTCCAAAGTGGCGCGAACCTTGAGGAGTTCGTCGTAGCTTTTCGGGAGGACTTTTTTAAGTTTGATGACGGGTTCCGGGGTGCGGACACCAGCGACGACGTCTTCGCCTTGGGCATTGATGAGAAATTCGCCGTAGAATTCGTTGACGCCGTTGGCGGGGTTGCGGGTAAAGGCCACGCCGGAGCCGGATTTGGTGCCGGTGTTGCCATAGACCATGGCTTGGACGTTGACGGCGGTGCCCCATTCGGTGGGGATGTTGTATTTGCGGCGATAAACGATGGCGCGATCGTTCATCCAGGAACCGAAAACGGCACCTGCGGCACCTTTGAGCTGTTCCCAGGGATCGTTCGGGAAAACTTTGTCAGTGCGATCTTTGACAAGTTTTTTAAAGCGTTTGACGAGTTCCTGCTGATCTTCGGCGGTAAGGTCGGAATCGATGATTTCGGCGTGATATTTTTCGTGTTTGAAGGTTTCGATGACGACTTCAAACGGTTCGTGGTCTTCGCCTTCGCGTTTCTGCACGCCGAGAACGACGTCGCCATACATCTGGATAAAGCGACGGTAACAATCCCAGGCAAAACGTTCGTTTTTGGTGGCGGCCGCGAGGGAGAGAACGGTGTCGTCGTTAAGGCCGAGGTTCAGAATGGTATCCATCATACCAGGCATGGAGTCGCGGGCGCCGGAACGGACTGCGACGAGGAGGGGAAAGCCTGTGGCGTCGCCGAATTTGTAGCCCATGATTTTTTCGGCGTTGCGAATGCCGGCTTCCATCTGGGTCTGGAGTTCGACTGGATAGGTTCGTTTGTTGGCGTAAAAATAAGTGCAGACTTCGGTGGAGATGGTGAATCCGGGAGGGACAGGGAGACCGATCCGGGTCATTTCGGCGAGGTTGGCACCTTTGCCGCCGAGGAGAGGTTTTTGGGATCCGTCGCCGTCGGCTTTACCTGCGCCCCAGGTGTAAACGTATTTGCGTTTTTTACCTTTCGCAGATGCGACGGGTTTAATGGATTTGGCGGATTTAGCGGGTTTAGCTACCTTCGAGGAAGCGTTTTTTTTCTTGGTGGACTTGGGCATAAATTGAGGTGGAAGATAAAGAGATTGCGTATTTGGTGGGCTTGGAAGGTAACAAATCCCGGCGGAGTGTCAACGAGGCGTTTGACCGCAAACCGCCGCACAAAATCCTGCGCAAATCAAATGGCGGCGGGAGTGGAAGTGGCCAGGACGTCTCCCATTAAGGCGACGAATTCATCCATGCCGGTGCTGGGAATGATGATGGTGTTGCGACGACCGTGCGCCTCCTCGGTAATACGAAGAAATCGGCCACGCTCGTTCTCTCGAAATTCGATAAAAAAGTGCTTCCGCTCCACTTGCAATTCTCGCGATGCGATAACGTTGTCCATTCGTGTTTCCCTTACGTTTGCTACTAAAAACCTAGACCATCAATGCCATAGGTTCAGACGCAGGTAAACTTTTTTTTCCACAAGATTGAAACCAGCATGAATAACGGCAGTGGGATGGGGGCCTGAACGAAGCGATGGCGAAACCGCTTTTCAACCTTCCAACGTAGTCTCATATGCACTTATTTTTAACGACATCCGTTGGAAAACAGATGGTATCGATCAAGGTTGCCTTCCTGCGACGTTAGATCTTTTTGGTCAATCGTTGTCTTGAATCGTTACCGTGGCGCTCGTCGTTCCAACGGCGATGTATTCCACGCTGGGCACAATGGAAAACGTAACGGTTTCCGGACCTTCGATTAGCACATCGTCCAACGGTTGCACCACAAAAGCCACCCGGGTCTGGCCGGGTTGAATGGTTTTGGTGGTGGTGATCGCTGCATAATCGGCTCCAGCGCTGGCTGTGCCGCCGATGGTCACGGTGACATCCAACGGAGTATTGGTTGCTTCGGTGCGATAAATCCAGACTTGACCGATGTCGCGTCCGGGTTCGGTGGCTAACGGATCCGCACCGTGCAAGTTAACCGATTGGACAAACGAGCCCAGGAGGGTAATCGGGCCGATAATACCTCGGGGAACATCGACTGCGATGTGGTAAACCCTACCTTTGTCTGCGATGAAAGGGATCAAGCTGTAAGTCTGGGCAATGTGGTTGTCGTTGGCTCCCACGAGGGAGAGGCTGGTGAGTTTGCTACCGGTATAAACCGCCAGGGAGGTATCGGCGAGGCTACCTTTGGTGCTGAGAATGAAGGGGCCAGATTTTGGTGCTGTCCAGCGATACCAGACAGACGTTCTGGCGGGGATGCCAGCGTGGGCTGGCTCACCGGCTTCTGCAGTGGCTTTGTTAACGACGACAAATTCGTTGATCGACTGGGAAGGTAGTGTTGAGGCTTTAGTGAAATTATCGTTGAGTGGCGGTGGGGCATCGATCAAGTCTCCCGTGCGCACTTCAATCTGGAAGCTGTTCCAGCGTGTGACATCGGCGCCGATGGCGTCGGTAACGGTGACGGTCCAGGTGCCATTGGCAGGTTCGCCCCAGAATGCGTTGCTGGTAAACCACCAGGAAAAAGTCAAACGGGCGTTATCGCGAATAGTTGAAAACAGGATTTTACTCGTGGTGCCCGAAGGTGATTTGACCGTGGCTTCCAAGTCGCCGCGAAATTCCGTGGTTAGATCAAGGAAAATCCGCACTTCCTCCAGTTTCCCGGTGGACGAAATATTAACCGTGCGGGAAACACTGCTGACGTCGGAGATAACCGTTGCGACATTAATTCTGCCGGTTAATTCGGTGAGCTGCGGGGTAACGGCGAAATCCACTACTTCTCTGGTAAAGCCATCTGCATTGATCAATCCAAATCCGTAACTGGGATTAAACCAGACATTTGCGGCATTTCTCACCCATTCGGGATGCAAAGGATCGACCACTCTCGAGGTAAGAGCGAGGATGTGTTTGGCAAGACGACCATCGAGTCGCGGGTTGGCTTGTTTACCCAGAGCCATGATCCCGGCAACGAGCGGAGCGGAGGACGAAGTGCCGCCAAAGCTGTTGGTGTAATTGCGATTAGGCAGCTCCCCGGGGCCTGGATTATAGCCCGCATTACCAGTGCGATCGGTGGTGACAATGCCCAAACCCTCATCGGTGCTGGAGGATGCGGTGACGGCGACATTCGATCCAAATGAACTGTAGCTGGCAAAGAGACCGTCGGAACCCAAAGCCGCCACGGTGATGACGTCTGGATTGCTCTGGATATGCCCTTTATTGCTATCGGCTGAGGCCTCGCCCCGGGAATTTCCAGCAGAAACGATGTGGATCGTGCCAGCTTTGGCAGATTGCGTTAAGGCCACAAACTCAGGATTTGTTAAAATAAAAGGAATACTGATCCCGTAACTGTGATTTTTAACCTTGATATTGCGATTGCTTCCGAAACTTTGAAATTTGGTCGCATCGACGAAATCCGAAACAAAAGAGTTGCCGCTGAAACCTACCCGCAAGCCGCCCAGTCCAGCCAACGGTGCGGCACCGGTGACACCGATTTCGTTACCTCCGCGGGCAGCAGCCACACCTGCCACCGCTGTCCCGTGGCTATCGTTTCCGGTGGGGGTGGGATCGCCGTCGCGGCCGACAAAGTCGCGGCTGTTGAACGAACGAAAATTTAACCTGAGATCTTCGTGGGCGCGCTCCACTCCGTCATCGATAATCCCGATGACAACGCCATTGCCGGTGAGATTTCGTAGCCAGGCATTTTCAATATTGACACCCGCAGTGAGGGAATCGAAATGCCATTGCAGATCGAAAAGGGGGTCTTCCGGCACGAAGACATGGGGTGTGTTGAAAGAGCGAACGTTGTAGCGCACCGAGGCGAGTCTTGAATCCTTTCGGAGCTGTGCAAGGGCTTTTTTAGCGGAGGCGATATTCCCAAATTTTACCACGCCGGATTGTGGGTCGGAGGCTAGAGTTTGTTTAAGCTGAAGATTACGAAAATTGGCGAAACTTTGCGCGGTAAAAGGTTTTTTTGTCAGCGGATTGCGAACCGGCTTCACCTCAATAATCAGCTCGGGGCTGGTTTCGGCCAAAGCGGCAGGTGGCAACTGGGTGGTGGAATTGGGTTTGCCACCGCGGTCAAGCGTCTGCGCACCCAGTTCAGAAGTTAAAAAATGTCCAATAACAAGACCTACTGTTAGAACCAGTGGAAGGGGGGAGTGATGTTTGCGAATTCTCATACACGCTCATTGTGCCACGTATCGCTTCACAAACAAGCTTGTTTTAGGTAGGAATTACGGTGCCGTTGGGGGCGGGATGACACGGCGTCGTTTCTCCCTTTTATTGATTGGAGACCACTTCGTTGAGTGGTTTGATGCTGCCATCGGCGAAAATGAGGAGATTGCCCTTGCCATGCACGCTCCCTTTTTCCAGAAACCACGGTTGCGTGCTCCATTTGAATGGAAGCATCCTGCCTGGAGAGAAAGTGGAAGCCAGGTAATCGGTGCGAAAGTTTGCCGGATCCTTAAAATCGGGATTGTTTAAAAGACGTTGAATGGTAGGGCAAATCCAGGTTACTTCCTGTGGGCCAAAGGGACGGAGAACTTCTATCCATTGCCTGCCATAGGCTTTTTGATCGGTTGGATCAATCGGGATTTGAGGCCAGCTATTGTTCTGTTCCACGTAAAGATTGGCGGCCACATGGAGCGAACGCAGATTGTTGGCGCATTTTATTCCCTGCGCTTTCTTTCGAATCCCATCCGCCGCTGGTGCCAATAAGACAGCCAGCAAACCAATTACCACGATTACGGTTAATATCTCCAGCAGAGTAAACCCTGCGCACTGACCTGAAGCTGGTTTTTTCTGCAAAACGCAATCCTTGGAGGCGGCACTTTGCAAAAATGACTTCGAGGTTGAAATTAAATCGAGGTGGATTGACGATAGCCAATCACTTGGAAGTCTAAACGTTCGATCACGCCTGTGATGGGGGATGTAACACCAATACTGGCATTGCCAGCAAGGTCGGCCACATTGCCAATTCCAAAAGAACGGCTGACAGTTACTTGGGCATCGAGCGTGCCACTGAGGCCGGATGCTGAGTCTTCAAGAATTCCGAAAAGGGTGCCGGAACGTGCATCTGCAAAAGATTCGATGGTGCCGCGTGTAATGACACCTTGATTAAAGAGAACAAAAACACCGGAGCCGAGGTCCTCTTCGGGGATTTCCAATGCAAAAATCCCGATGGTGGCGATTTCGCCCAAGTTTGGCACAGGATTGGCCGGGAAGACACTTTCCAAAAGCAAAGCCCCGGCATAGGTGCCAACGGTATTATTTTGGTTACTGAAGACCGGCCCCCCAGAGAGGGCATAGACTTGGGATTGCAGGAGAACGAAGCAGAGGAGGAGTCCGAGGAGTTTGCGCATAATAAATCCATGTCACAGCATACGCGGACTCAAGTCAACCCAGAAATCCAGAAAAACCGTTATTTTTGGGGAATTTTCCATATTTTTTGCCGATTGCTGGCCCATTGAGCAAGAATGTCGTCGATTTCTGACCGGCCACCGGCGGCCCAAGGCGAAAAAGCGGGCAGCACCCAACCCGTCGCAGTCTGGCAGAGAACAGGCAGTTTTTGACGAAACCCCGCTCCATCCGAAAGGGTGAATGCCGGATGCAAATGCCCCGAATAAATCACATCGCCAGCCTGCTTTTCCTCCAGCCCGAGCGGGAGGTGTCCGTGATGAAACACCATCGAGCCGATCCGCCAGTGATCCTGCAATGGCAGGCTGCGGATACGCCGGTCGTGATTGCCGCGGATCAATATCACCTCGGGCACGCGGGCCTGGATTTTTTCCATCCATCGCAAAAAATCCTCCATCGCAACACCGGTATGGATCAGGTCGCCGAGAATGAGCAGGGTGCGGGGTTGATAATCGGCCAGCAAACTTCCCAGGCGAAGTTCGATTTCGTCCATGCCCCAGGCGGGAAAAAGGGCTCCGGCAGCCTGCTGACTCTTTTCGTATCCATAATGCAAATCTGCCACGGCCAACCAGCCAGCTTTTTCCTGAAAAAGCGCGAGGCGGGCGTCGAACCGCAGGTTTTCTGCCACGAGAACGCTTTCCACTTTCGATGTGGCGGTGGGCATCAGTCGGTCCCGAGTTGAGTTTGCAGGGTGAGCCGGGCAGTTTCAAAAGCGGTCTCGTCCGTGGTCGGCGGGATGATTTGCGCGGGATCGACCCGCACTTCGATCTTGGTAAACGGCCAGGGAATGAAGAATCGGTCCCACGATTGCAGGCGGCGGGCTTTGGAATAGGAGACGTGAGTATTATATAGAGGCAGACCGGTTTTTTGGGCGAGGAGAAGGACGCCGGGGCTGAGTTGATAGACCGGGCCGCGCGGTCCATCGGGGGTAATGATGAGGGTGCGCCCGGCCCGGGCATGATCGCGGAGTTCGAGGAGGGCGGCGGCTCCGCGTTTTTTTGAGGAACCGCGCACGGCTTGCAAGCCGATGCGTTCCATCACCTGGGCCAGCAGTTCGCCGTCGCGACTTGGGCTGGTGAGCACCGTCATGGGCACTTTGCCGACCCGGGGCAGCCCGGCCATGACGAGGCCGAGAATGCGGTTGTGCCAGACCACGCAGATGCCGGGAGCACCAGCGGGACCGGTGAGAAAGCCGTTGGAATCGTGAATCGTGATGCGCATGGTCCGGGCCCAGAGGTGGATAAGGGCGGCGAGGAGACCGGCCACGCGTTTTTCGGGGAGGCGAATTTTCACTCGGGGTCGGTTTTCCAGCGGCTGGCTTGGGGTGCGGGCAGGCCGAGTTGATCGAGAATGCGATGGACCACGGTATCGGCGAGGGCGTCCAGCGTGGTGGGATTACTGTAAAAAGATGGCATCGCTGGGAGCACGATGGCACCGGCTTCGAGGACGGAGACGACGTTGCGGGCGTGAATGAGATTCCAGGGAGTCTCACGCGGGACGAGGATGAGGCGGCGTTTTTCTTTGAGAAAGACATCGGCGGCGCGGAGGATGAGATTTTCGCTCGTCCCATGCGCCACCCGGGCGAGGGTGCCCATGGAGCAGGGGACGATGACCATGCCGTCGAAAAGGGACGAGCCGCTGGCAAATGGGACGTTCATGGTTTTATCCGAATGTTGCTGCACGCCTTCGGGCACGCGGAGTCCGCCCAGTTCGGAATGGATCACCTGCCGGGCGTAAGCGCTCAGGACGAGATGCACTTCGTGAGCGACGGGATCGATCTGCTCGAGAAGACGCTGGAGATAAATGGAGCCGGATGCGCCCGTGCCTGCGAGAACGATTTTCATGGAAAAAACGACCGGACGGCGGCCACGACGACTTCCTGTTGTGCCACGGTTAATTCGGGGAAAATGGGCAGGGCAAGAGTCTCGTCGGCAGCGCGTTCCGACTCGGGGAAATCGCCTTTTTTATTCCCCAACCAAAGGAAACATTCCTGTTCGTGGAGGCTCAGCGGATAGTAAATCTCGCACCCAATGCGTTGCGCCTGGAGGTGGGCCTTTAACTCATCGCGTCGCGAAGTGCGGATGACGTATTGATTATAGATGTGATGATGCTTGAGGTCGTGGCCGGCATGAGGTTCCACAGGCAGGGTGATGTGCTCGAGCAAACCTGCCTCGGTAAAAAGACTGCGGTAACGGGCGGCGTTGTCGTGCCGGGCGACGGACCATTCGTCGAGATAAGGTAATTTGGCCTGCAAAACCACTGCCTGGATGGCGTCCATGCGGAAATTTCCCCCGATCAACGAATGATAATAGCGGGGCGCCATGCCGTGATTACGCAGGGCATCGATCCGGGCGGCCAGACCTGCGTCGCGGCAGGTGACCATCCCGGCATCGCCAAAGGCACCGAGATTTTTCGTGGGATAAAAACTAAAATAACTGCTCTCCGTCATGGAACCGCTGCGGCCCACCGTGCCATCGGCAAATTTGTATTCCGCCCCGATGGATTGCGCGGCGTCTTCCATCACGTGCAATTTGTATTCCTCGCCAATCGCGCGGAAGGCGTTCATCTCCGCGCAACACCCAAAAAGATGCACCGGGATGATCATTTTTAAAGTCAGACCAGCCTCATTCACGAGCGCACCATCGGCATCGTGATGGCAGCGCGTCTCCAGATATTCGCGCACTTTAACGGGATCGAGATTGTAAGTGGCCGGGTCGATGTCGGCAAAAATCGGGATCGCCCCGACCCGCGCGATGCAGCCTGCAGTGGCAAAAAAAGTGTAGGGCGTGGTGATCACCGCATCGCCGGGACCGACCCCGGCAGCCATCAGAATCACGAGTTGCGCATCGGTGCCGGAAGATGTGCCGAAGACAAACGGCGACCCGCAATACTCGGCCAGGGCGGTTTCCAGCTCGACGACTTTCGGCCCCAGACAAAAAATCTGGGAGTCGCACACCTCGGCGATGCGCGCCTGGATAAGGTTGCGGAGCGGGGCGTATTGAAGTTTGAGATCCAGCAGTGGGACTTGCATGTGAAGTGATTTAAAATGCACCGAATAAGCGGCGCAATCCAATGCTGGATTTTTTAAAGCCGAAAAGCGAGTGGGACCGAAGGAGCAGGCCAGGCCAGCTTTAAGCTTTGACCAAAATGATGTCCTCCGGGTGCAGTCGGCAATAAACGGTGTCGCCCACGTCAAATTCCTGTTCCCCCACGCCGTCGTTGGTGACGAGGGTTTGCAATTCCAGGCCGCCCTCCACCCGCACGGTGAGATCGTCCACCGACCCCTTAAAAGTCTCCTCGGTGACTGTGGCTTGAAAAATATTCGGCCCCTCGATTTTTTCGTGGTGCAAACGGATTTTTTCGGGGCGCAACGAGACCAGCCACTGCCCTCCGTCGGTGGGTGTCGCGCCGTTTTTTCCGGCGACTTTTAAAATCAGCCCGCCTTCGAGCCGGCAAACTGCGACATCGCCTTCATAGCTCAACACCTCGGCACTGACGATATTGGTTTCCCCAATAAAACTCGCGACGAAACGCGTGGCCGGACGATGATAAATATCGCTGGCAGTGCCAATTTGCTCGACGCGCCCCTGGCTCATCACAGCGACCCGGTCCGACATGGTGAGCGCCTCCTCCTGATCGTGCGTCACGAAAATAAACGAGATCCCGAGTTTTTTCTGGAGCGACTTCAGTTCCACCCGCATTTGCTGACGCAGTTTGGCGTCGAGGGCGGAGAGCGGTTCATCCAGTAAAAGCACCCTGGGCTGGCAGACGATGGCGCGGGCGAGGGCGACCCGCTGACGTTGCCCGCCCGAAAGCTGGGAAGGTTTGCGAGAGGCAAAAGCTTCCATCGACACGCTTTCGATCACTTGATCCACCCGGCGCTTGATCTCGGCGGACGAGACTTTTTTCATGCGCAATCCGAAGGCCACATTTTCGGCGACGCTCAGGTGCGGAAACAACGCATAACTTTGGAAAACCTGGTTTACATCGCGTCCATAGGGAGGGATATCGGTAACGTCCTGCCCGCCCAGCCAGACGGAGCCGGTGGTGGGTTTTTCGAAACCGCTGATCATGCGCAGACAAGTGGTTTTGCCGCAGCCCGAAGGCCCGAGGAAGGTCATAAATTCGCCTTCTTTTATTTCAAGATTCACATGATCGACCGCCACGTAGGTTCCGAATCGTTTATAAACATCGCGCAATTCGACCATCATAATTAAATATTTTTAAACCACCCGATGGGCCCGGGCGCCAGGTTAAGATTGATTTGTTTGACCTCGGTATAGGCCTCGTAACCGTAGGTGCCCAGTTCGCGTCCGATCCCCGATTGTTTGTAACCGCCCCAGGGCGATTCGTTAAATGTGGGGTGATAATGATTGATCCAGGTAATCCCGGCGCGCAGCTTGTGGATGACGCGTTGGGCGCGTGCTCCATCGCTCGTATGAACCGCCCCGGCCAGACCGTAAATGGTATCGTTGGCGAGGCGAATGGCCTCCTCTTCGGTATCGAAAAGCTGCACAACCAGCACCGGACCGAATATTTCCTCCCGAACAATCGTCATGCCCGGATGCGTGTCGGTAAAAATGGTGGGCCGCAGATAATTTCCAATCGACCGATGATCGGTGTAAACATCCCCGCCGGTCAACAAGCGGGCACCTTCGTTCAGACCTATTTGAATGTAATCCAATACGCGCTCCCGATGATGCGGCGAAATGAGCGGCCCCATTTCCGTATCGGGATGAAGCCCGTCGCCCACGACAATTTTTTCTGCCGCAACCGCAAGCCGGGGGAGGAAATCCGCCGCCAGGGAACGTTCGAGCAGCAGGCGCGAACCCGCGCTGCAAACTTCGCCCTGACCGGCAAAAATCCCAAAAAGAGCAAACTCCAGCGCGGCCTCGGGATGGGCATCGGCAAAAATAATGTTGGGACTTTTTCCCCCCAGCTCGAGCGAGACTTTTTTTAAATTGCCCGTGGCTGCCTGCATGATTTTACGACCGGTAACGCCTCCGCCGGTGAAGGCGATTTTATCCACGGCATAACTTTCCGCGAGGGTGCTTCCGACAGGATGGCCCGGGCCGAGGACGAGATTCACCACGCCGGGCGGGAAACCGGCCTCGTCGATTAGTTCAAACAATCTTATCGCCGAAAGGGGCGTCAATTCGGAGGGTTTGAGGATGCAACAGTTTCCGGCGGCAAGCGCGGGAGCGAGTTTCCAGGCCGCCATCAGCAGCGGATAATTCCAGGGAATAATCTGTCCGCAGACTCCGATGGGTTCGCGCACCGTGCAGGAGACGATGTTGGGATCGGAGGTCTCAAAAGTCTGCCCGTGCGGCTTGGTCGCGAGGCCAGCATAATAACGGAAGCAACTCACCGCATCGGCGACGTCATAAGTGGCTTCGCGGAGAGGTTTGCCGTTGTTCAGAGTATCGATGCGGGCGAGTTCGGCGGCATTTTTTTCGATGAGATCGGCCAGGGCAAACAGCTTCCCGGCACGCTCGGGCGCGCGGGTTGTGGCCCATGGGCCTTCGTCAAAAGCCCGGCGCGCCGCTTCAATGGCATCTGTGGCGTCAGCGGCACCACTTTCGGCAACGAGACCGAGGGAGGTGCGATTGGAGGGGTTGAAAATTTCCCGCGATTTACCTGCCTCGGGAGAGACCCATTTACCGTTGATGTAGTTTTGCTTCATCGAACCGGAGCAATGTCGCGGAATCGCCGGGAAAGAGAAAGGGTAAAATGAGGCTTAAAAATGAATTTAACGATTTGTTGGGAAGTTTCTGCCCGATTGTAATTTCGATGGCTTTCCCTGGGATCGCAAATCTTCGGCTCGCAATGCTGTCGTCTCACCCATCGATATGATGAGCCGATTCACCAGGCCGCTTGCCAGATCAATCAAACTCCTGAGAGCTCATCGTCAGCCTGAAGCGATGAATTCCTCCGCCACCGCGAAGAAGCGCCCGCCTACCAAGTGTCATCTCCAAGATTAAACGATCTGATGCCTCCGCAAAGTCTGTTGCGGCAGAAAAAATTTACGCCATTTCTTCCAGCCCAGAATACAGCTTAATGTTGCTTTTCCGACTCTCCCTGGTGGCAAGAGCGGAGACGCTAAAATCGCAACGCTCCGCCGAACCGGTGGTTTGGCCCATCGTAGTCACAAGCAGTCCGAACAGGACTGCCAGATCAATCGTAGCCGATGAAAAACCGTGGTCATACCGACAGAGGGTTCCATACTTTTTCAAACCCCAAACTCTTAAAATCCTTTACGTTTGAAGTGGCAAAATGCGTCACCCCACCATGACGCAAGGTGAGGCCAAGCCGTGCATCAAAGACCTGCCTCCGAGAGTAGTCCCGGTTGCCCGCCCTAACCCAGACTTGGTCCATGATCGGTGCGTTTTCCAGCCTCATCACATTGGGAATTTTCCAATAGGACACCACCAAATCCCGGGCAGCCTTTGCGGATAAGGGCTGCGCCATCACTGCGGGATTTCGCAGCAGCACATACAGTT
>JBBRFA010000067.1:0-19392 GCA_038225185.1 Chthoniobacterales bacterium | reverse complement strand
CACCGAATCTTATCAAGCCGTCGTCTGGCACTTGCTCGTCACCCACCCCGATCTTCAGGCCTCCACCGCCAAGAGGGAATCAACGGAGGAAAGGCTGAAAAGCTGAAAAACTGAAAAACTGAAATTCTGAAAGTCTGAAATTCTGAAATTATTTCCGGCTACACCGCTTGCTTTCGACTACACTTCTAACTCTTCTTCAATTTTTCCCATGCACTTTACGACCAAAATCTTTGCCGACGGCGCCGAACTTTCCGGCATGTTGGAAATGTATGCAAACCCGCTCATTTCCGGATTCACCACCAACCCCACCCTCATGCGTAAAGCCGGCATCTCCGATTATCCGGCCTTTGCCCGTGAGGTTCTCGCCGCCATCACCGACCGCCCGATTTCCTTCGAAGTCTTTTCCGATGACCTCCTCGAAATGGAAAAACAGGCCAACATCATCGCCAGTTGGGGCGATAATGTTTTCGTTAAAATCCCCATCACCAATACTAAAAAACAAAGTAGCGCCCCACTCATCGCCCGCCTTTCCGCAGCCGGGGTCAAAGTCAATGTCACCGCGCTCATGACCAACGATCAAACTCGTGAAGTCCTCCCCGCCCTCATCGAGGGTCCCGCATCCAACGTTTCCATTTTTGCCGGCCGCGTCGCCGACACTGGCGTCGATCCTCTGCCCCTAATGATCGAAGCTGTGGAGTTGCTCAAGCCTTACCCACATATTGAATTGATCTGGGCCAGCCCGCGCGAGGTTTTTAACCTTCGTCAAGCCGACAACATTGGCTGCCAGATCATTACCATGACCAACGATCTCATCAAAAAAATCGCGATTTTTGGCAAGGACCTCGATCAGTATTCTTTGGAAACCGTGGAAATGTTTGATCGCGATGCCCGCGCGGCGGGTTTTTCGATTTGACTTTTTTTCACTCTTATAAATCTGAGGCATAGAAAATAAAATGCACAAAAACGCCTTGATTAATGTCGCATGGGATTTATTTTGTCTCATATGAATCCTCCTTTTACTTACACAGAAGCACTTGCCGGGGAATCGGTTGTCGGGTTGCGTTTGCAAGAAGTGGCGCATGCTTTGGAGATGGAAGAAGAAACTCTCGCCGAACGTTGCGGGATGAGTCGTTCGACTTTTTATCGCCGCAAACAACGCAAGGGGCCTTTAAACGCAGCCGAAATCGATTTGTTGGATCGTCACTCCGCGATTTTTCTTCAAGCCGCTGCCGTTTTCGAGGATGCCGCCGAAGCCCGCACCTGGCTGCAAACCGCGCAATATGGTCTCAACGGTGCGGTGCCGCTGGATGCGATTCAGACCACCGCCGGGTTTCGCGAAGTCGAAAAGTTGCTCACCCGCATCGATTACGGAGTTTATGCCTAAGTGGACATGGCTAAGGCACGGTCTGATCCTCCGTCGGCCTGGCGAATCGACAAATTGAAGTGGGCTTCGCAATCTTTTTCGGGCACCGGCGCCGCCCTTGAAGGGGGACGCTGGAATCCGCCCCACGCGCGGGTAATTTATTTGAGCGAACATCTTTCCATGGCGGCCTTGGAAAAGCTGGTGCATCTCCCCAAACCGTTGAGCGCACGGGTCGCCTTTGTAAAAATCCCGGTCTGGTTCGATCCCGCGCTGGTGAAAAAATGGGACGTTGAGACGTTACCCGAAAATTGGATGGTCAAACCCGTGCCAGCCAGCACCCAACGTCTCGGGGCAACCTGGTTGCGCGAACAAAGGTCGGCCATTCTTCAGGTGCCAAGTGCGATCATTTCCCTGGAAAATAATTTTCTGATCAATCCTCTGCACCCGGATTTTTCCAGGATAAAAATCGGGAAGCCCGAGCCGTTTGCCTTCGATCCGCGTCTTTTGATTGTGGAGCAGTAGCGCGGTCGATTCCGTGGAGCGGAGAATTTTTCAGGGGAGCGTCACCCGCCCCGTGTGCCCTCATTGGCGACCCGCCAAAGAGAATTCTTTGATCTCGGTCCATGTTCTCACGCCAGACTTTCATGCGCCTTGCGAGCTGGGCTTTCGGCATCGTAAACTCGCAGCAATTGAAGTAAATCCTCGGCCAGGATCGGTTTTACGATGTGCCTGGAAAAACCCGCTGCACGCGTTCTTGCCTGGTCGGTTTCCGTCCCGTAACCGCTCATCGCCAACGCAGGGATGGAAGATTTGGTTCGCAAATACTCGGCCACCTCGGTGCCGTTGCCGTCGGGAAGACCGATGTCGCATAAAATCACATCGAATTCTTCTCGATCCAAGGCAGCGCAAGCCTCGCCCACGCTTTTGGCCGAGGTAATTCGATATCCCCAACGTTCCATCAAACGACGGAGAATGCCTCGCGTATCTTCGTGATCTTCGACCAGAAGAATACTGAGCGCGAAGGCTGTGGATGGGTTTATGGACATGAACGACCTAACAAATGTCGTCGGCTTGCGATCAAGGTCCCGACACCGGAATGTTACAAAGCTGCGAATTAAATTTGTGACCAAAAATTGTTTCGTCGCAATTCTGATTTTGGATGGGAATTAAAAAAAAAAAATTTCCATCTCTTTACAAAGATTAATCAAACGCTATCGGCAAGAAAATTCATGGCTGGTAAAGTGTAAGGGCTGTTAGGGATTGGATACTTTGTCCCGCACAGTTTCTGCCGCGTCCTCGATACTCTTGCCAATTTCGCTGGCGGTTTCATCGATTTTTTCACCGATTTGTTCCACCGTGCCATCCCTGGCAGGTTCGGGAGTGGGTGGCAATGAGGTGGAATCGACCCGGCCATCGACATTTGCCTTGGCTTGAAGGATGAGATAGCGGCCTTGCTCGCCCTCACGGTATTCGCGAAGATTTTTTAACTTTGCGGCGGCCTCGGCGCGATCATCTGCGGTTTGAGTGGCCACAAGCTCGACCAGTTCAGCGATCTCGCCATCGATCTCGGCAAAGGCCCGATCCACCCGCGCACTTTGCGCCACGGACGGGATTTGTTCATAAAGATCGATCTCTTTCTGCAAAACATTGGTCTCCAAAGTTTCGGTTCGCGCCACGGGTGCGGACGGGGTGGGCTCTGCCGGACTCAAAACCGTGGGCTGCGGTTTGCAGCCCGTTGAACCCAGAAGGGCGATTAAGGCAAAGGTGCTGATACCGACGGCGGAGATAAGACGATTCTTCATACCGTTATTTCGCAGCCAGGGAAGCTTGCGGTTGTCTTTAAGGAATAATTTTTAGAGAAAGGCGTGTTAGCAGGATTTTTTCACTGGCCAGATAAACTTGTTGAAAAATCACGTCGTTGGCTTTGAGTACCCGAGACACATACCACAAACCCAAGCCGTAGCCTTTGTATCGCGTGCTAAAGAATGGCTGTCCCCAATCCGTGGTGCTAACTGCTTTGTTTTTGGGTTCGCGCAATTCGATGATAACCTGTTTTTCTTTTACAAAACAAGCGATCTCGAGGGGATCTTCCTCATTAAAAAATACCGCATTGGTTAGCAGCTCTTCAAACACTCTGGCCAGCATTTCGCCGTCCACATTTACCTCCTCCGCACCTAGTTCGTCGCGCCACACAACTTCGAGTGGCTTGTTAAGTTGCGCGTGTTTTTCGCGGCAGATTAGCATCAACTCGCTAGCTGCAATCGGGTATTGCGCAGGGTGGGGCTCATGGAAGAGATGGTTCACCTTGCGGAGTTGCTCGCCGAAAGAACGCAACTGCTGGCGAATGCGCAGAATATTTTCATTCGCGCCCTTCTCCAGCAAGATTTCCTGGAGGAGTGCCGATTCCAGATCCAGCCCGTTGAGGTCGTTCCGTAAATCGTGGATGTGCTGTCGGAAAAAACCGGCAACGCGTTCCCATGGAACCATTATATCTTCATCCATCTTGTTAAAATCGCAGCAAATATGTTCGTGGTTGCCCCAAAATGTATCGCACCGGGCACCTTCTGGGCAAGCTTAATACTTGTCGCGTGGCGACGACACTTGTGTCGTTATTCACGACGTTTACTGCCTCACTTTTTCACTTCTCCCTAGGGCAATCCCGGGTGGCACGCCGCAAGCAAAGTGAATAGTGGAAACAATCTATCCACTTAATTATGCTACATCTCAACGAACTCAACTCTGTCGCCCCTTCCAGTATCGCCATTGCCATCGAGCAGACCGATGAACAATTAATGTCGCGCATCCAAAACGGTGAGGATGCGGCGTTGGAAGTCTTGCAAAAACGTCACCGCGGTTTGTTTCGCTCCGTGATCAGCCGACTCATCAGCAACGATCACGACATCGATGAATTGGTGCAGGAATGCCTTTTCGAAGTCTGGCGCAATGCCGCCAATTTTCAGAAGGAAAAAGGGTCCGCCCTGGGCTGGATCGTCACTTTGGTTAGACGCCGGGCAATTGATCGGATCCGCCGTAAAGCAGCATATGCGAGTGCCCAGGAACGATTTCGGGATGAAGTTTTCGAGGAACTGCATCGCGGCGTCGATGAGGAGGTCTCCCAAATCGACCGGGCCAAAGCGCTTTCCCGACTGATAGCTAAACTACCTCCGGCACAGCAGGAGGTGGTGCAACTGGCTTTTTATAAAGGTATGACACAACGTCAGATCGCGGCGCATACCCAGGTGCCGTTGGGCACGATCAAGACCCGTCTGGAGCTGGCTCTACGAAAACTTCGCTCCACTGTTCTGGCTTTTGGAGAATTGCACGGCGATTTCCAACCCGCTCACGCGTGATCGCTAGCAAGCTGTAAAGCGAGTGCTAACCATCGACAATCTTAAAATGTCGCATTCTGGAGTAGATGGTCGCCCGATGTATTCCTAACAGTCTCGCTGCCCTGGCCTTGTTACCGCCGCTTTGGCGCAAGGCTTCCAGCAACGCCTCGTGCTCCACATCGGCCAAAGACAGGCTGGGCGGCAGCCGGTTAGGGTTGGTCGCCAGATGCGGATGTTGGATTTCGCGAGGCAAATGTCGCGGCTGCAAGGCTGAGCCATCGCAGAGAACGACGGCGTGTTCCATCGCGTTCTGCAATTCACGCACATTACCTGGCCAGGGATAATTACGGAACAATTCCAGAATCTCGGGATCGAGCCGGGGCAGGGCCTTGCTCATTTGCTGGCAAAATTGACGCAGGAAACGATCCATGAGCTTGGGAATATCCTCCCGCCTTTCGCGCAGGGGAGGAATCTCGATCTCGAAAGTTTTAAGGCGAAAATACAGATCCTGGCGCAACCGGCCTTCCTGCACCGACGTTGCTGGAACGCGATTGCTGGCGGCGATGAGGCGGAAATCCACCGGGCGACTTTTCGTGGTGCCGAGGGGACGATATTCCCGTTCCTGCAAGACGCGTAAGAGGCGGGTCTGCAATTCGATTGGCATCTCGGTGATTTCGTCGAGAAAAAGGGTGCCGCCATTCGCTTCGCCTAACATCCCGGGAAAAGCGCTCACCGCACCGGTAAAGGCCCCTTTGGCATAGCCAAACAATTCCGCCTCGATCATGTTTGCCGGAAAGGCGCCGCAATTGAGTTTTACCATGGTGGTGTGGGAGCGTCCGCTCAATTCGTGGATGCGTCGCGCCACCACCTCCTTGCCCACACCGCTTTCCCCTGTTAGCAGGACGTTGGCCTCGCTCGGTGCCACGCGGGTTAGGAGTTGCTCGATGTCGCGCATCTGCCGGCTTACGGAGATGGCGGAGAGCTGTTCCTCCGCCGCTTGCAGACGGATTTGCAACTGGGCTTTTTCCTGTTCCAAAACGACGGTTTTTTCCAGCAAGGCACGTTGCTCCAGGGCGCGCTGGCAGAGACTGAGCAATTCCTCGACGGCATACGGTTTGGGTAGGAAATGGAAGGCTCCCAGTTTGATCGCCTCGATGGCATTTGAGAGCGAATCGTGGGCCGTGAGAATCATCACCGGCAAATCGGGATACTCGGTTTTTAATTCGCGCAACAATTCGAGCCCTGTGGCATCGGGCAACCCGAGATCGAGCAGGACGAGATCGGGTTTTACCTCCGCCACTTTGCGTCTCCCCTGCACGGCGTTGGGTGCCACCACCACGACAAAACCATTGCGCTGCAAAACCGCCGTCAAGGTAGCCTGGATGGCACGTTCATCATCGATGACCACGATGGTCTGCTTGCTCGGCCCGCTCATGATTGGGCGAGGAATTCCTGGCCGGGAATGACGAAAACAAACGTGGCTCCTTCTCCTAACGTGCTCACCACATGGGCCGTGCCGCCGTGTGCTTCGATGATTTGTTTGACGATGGCCAGCCCGAGGCCGGTGCCGTTGCCGTTTTGATCGGTGGCCCATTTGTCGAAGACTTTATCCAGCATTTCGGGGGGGATGCCACTTCCGGCGTCCTTCACCAGGCAGGTCACCGTGCCGCTGTCGTCGCGGGCACTTAGCGTCACCTGCGAATTCACGGCGTATTTATAAGCGTTGGCCAGGAGATTCTGGAGCACCTGCGTGAGGAGACTGGCGTCGGCAAAGATAGTAAGGGATCGGGGAATGTCGTTAAATACTCGCACCGCATTTTTTGAGGCAACCGGCTCCAGATCCCGGATAAGACGCTGCACCAGGGGCCAGAGTTCGACGTGCCGGCGCCTGGGGCGGAAAGCACCTCCCTCGGGGGTGGCTTCCATGCTGCCCGCGAGCATTTTTTGGGTAAGTTCCTCGACCCGTTGCAGGTTGCGACGAATAATTTCGAAGACCTCCATCTTGTCGTGCAAAATTGCATCATCCAGATCAAGAGCAAGCTCATCGACTAACAACGACACCGCGTTTAAAGGCGTGCGAATATCGTGGACGATAAAGGAAAGATGTTCCTCTTGCTGCGCTTTGCGAATTTGTGTTTGGTGAGCGGCAAACGCCGTCACCGCCATGCGCACCGCCTCATCCAGACGGTGATTGATGATCATCGCCGCCTGGCCTACGACATAGAAACCATTTCGTTCGGCAATCGTGATGAATGCCACTCTCAACAAATTGTATTCTGCCACCACCTCGGCCACGTCGAGACCATCGTAAAATCTTTGCACACCATGCACGGGAGGGCTGCCCGGGCTTTGCAACAAGGCATCGGATTGATCTTTGCCCGCCTTCAGCTCGCAAATGATTTCGGCCACGACCGCCGGCATGTGGTCGGTCATGGTTTTTTTATCCAGGGAAAGCGATCGCAACACCCTGGCCAACTGCGAGCGCCATTCGATGATGATGTTTTCCTGCTCCGACTCAAACAACAAGGCTAATTCCTCAACACTTCGATCCACGGCGAAAGACATGCGAAAATTTCCCACACCCCGTTAGCTGGCACAAGCATTAAGCTTGAGGATCTTTCCCCAACCCAAAATCAAGGCAGAAGTTTCTGGATCTGGCGTCGGGCCTGACGAAGCAAATGTTCGAGTTGCGACTCTCCTTTATGAAGTCGATTTTGAAGGCTATCGGTGCCGTCTGAGAGCAACTTGCAGATTTTTTCACCGGCGGGCCGGGTTTTACTGCGCAGTTGACCTTCGATTTGTTCGAGCAAATGGGTCAGTTTGCTTTGCGGAGTTGGTTTGGGGCGCAAGGCACGCACTGCGAGACCAACGGCCAGCCCCACGCCGATGGCGATGAGAAACGTGGAGCATTTTTTGCATTTTACCGGGGTTTCATCCGTGTTTTGGTAAACCGGAAAGTCTGTCATTTTATCGTCGGTGTTGGGTTCGTTCATAATTTTTAAAGGTCGGATTTTTTATTTTCGGAGCGCACGCATTCGGTGAGTTTCATAAGACCGAGAAATAAAAGTGCCGGGCGCAAGAGCAAAAGAAACACGCCAATTATGGCGGATACAATCAGGCGCAAAGGAAGAAAATTTAGCAGAACGCCCAGTCCGAATGCTGAGATCACTGCACGGGTGGGTTCGCGTCTGGCAAAATCGTCGGTCTTCTGGCACCAATCATCGGTCGTCTGCGAAATGGAATCATTTATTTTACTCATATCATCCATCTTATCGAATCGCGTTGGGCCAGTGCGTGTATGTGATTCTGAAAAATAAATAAATTACGTGTCGTGTTTCCTCATACGACCAGACTCCGGTGGTCCGGCGAATTGTCTGGCATGAGCACCTTTCAATTCAATCATCATTGGTCCGACATCCAGTCGCTCCTCAAAGACCGTTTCCAAAAATTAGCCCACGAAGATCTCAATTACGTCGAAGGGCGTGCCGAGGAACTTCTGTATCGTCTGCGTGAAAAACTTTCCCTCAATGCCGAGGAATTGGAAGTGTTGCTCAGCAGCCTTTACGGTGAGTTGCAGCATACTCTCAAGGATAAAGTGGCTGAGACAAAAGCCCAGGTCGGCGAGAGTTATGCCAAAGTGTGTTCCCAGATGAAAGACTGGCGGCAGGAAGGTCGCGAATATGTGCGCAGCAATCCGCGCGAATCTCTTGTGGCCGCTTTGTTTGCCGGATTTGTTGCCGGATTACTTTTTCGACGTTAGCAGACAGCGCTATGCAGATTTTTTCCGATGCAGACCGGTTGACCCTGCTTAATCTCGGCCAGAAAAGCAACCCTTGGGAGTCCACCGCAGCGAAACGTCAGTGTGTCGTCTGCGAAACGACGTTTGCGGGGAGCGAGGTAAACATCCATCCGGCGGCACGTGGTCAGCATCGTCTCGGTTGTCCGCGTTGCCAGAGCCAGCCCAGACTTTGGGTGCGCGTGGGCAATCCGCTTCTCGATGCCGAAATCTGGGAGGATTGGGAGTCGGCCATCGATTTCGCCCAGAGCAAAGCCGACTCGGTGCGTGCGCTACCGCTTTGGGCTGCGATCCTTGCAGGATCGAACATTCCCAGAAGACATGGCCTGCAGGTGTCGTCCGATTTAACCTGCGGCTCGGGCTGGTGATCGTGAAGTCGCAAGTTGTCTAATTATTTGGCCAGGTCGGCCAGACCGCGCCGCTACACTTGGTAGGCCATGTCGGAGTCGTAGTCCGTGCGAAGTCGCGGCAGGATGACTTCCAGAATCTGATCGATGGATTGTTCGGGGGTCTGCAAATCGGTGTGGACAACCAGGTCGGGGTTTTCCGGCTTTTCATACGGTGCGTCGATGCCGGTGAAGTCCTTGATTTCGCCTGCCCGCGCTTTTTTATAAAGATTTTTGGGGTCGCGTTGCTCGCAGACTTCGAGGGGGGCATCGACGAAGATTTCGATAAAATCGGAGCCGCCCTGGAGAACGATCTGGCGGGCCCGATGGCGGTCGGCCCGATAAGGTGAGATGAAGGAGGAGATGGCGATGAGGCCGGCGTCGGCGAGGATTTTGCCGGTCTCGCCCACGCGCCGGATATTTTCCTCGCGGTCGTGCGGAGAGAAACCGAGATCGGAGTTGAGTCCGTGCCGGATGTTATCGCCGTCGAGCACGTAAGCGACCATGTTGCGTTGGAAAAGGATGCGTTCGAGATGATGCGCGAGGGTGGATTTGCCAGAGCCGGAGAGGCCGGTGAGCCAGATGACGGCACCGCGATGGCCGTTGCGCAAGGCGCGTTGGGCGGAGGTGATGTTGCCGGGCGACCAGGTGAGATTCTGGCTGGCGACGGTCGTGGGCGAGGTGTAGGTGCCGTCGAAAATGATGCCGCCCCCGGCGACATGGCGGTCGTCCATGATGACGAAACGTCCGAGGGAACTGATGGTGTCGTGATTGTCGAACACGACGGGTGCGCGGGTGAAGAGGGTGATTTCGGCGACGTCGTTGCGCACGATTTGGGTGCGTTCGTCGGTGACGATGGCGAGCGTGGAGGCGTCGATGACTTTATCGATGCTGGCGATCTGACCTTCGACTTCCTGGGTGGTAAGTTTGATTTTGTAGCGTGGGCCGATGAGGAGCGGATTTTTGCCCATCCAAAAAAGACGGGCCTTGAAGCGATTGCTCTCGATGGGCGGACGTGCGGGATGGGAAGCGACGTGGCCGCGTTCGACAAAAATCTGTTCGGTAAGGGTGATGGCGACGGATTCCCCGGCGCGCACGGAGTTTTTGATGGGGCCGTTCCAGTTTTCGATGGTTTTGACGACACCGGTTTTGTTGTAAGGGGAAAAAACGATTTCGTCGCCGACGGCGAGTGAGCCGGTCTCGATGCGCCCTGCGATGATGCGTCGTTCGTCAAAGCGATAAACGTCCTGCACGGGGAAGCGAAGGGGTTGTTCGAGGGGAAGTGCGGCGGTCTGGAATTGGTCGAGGGCCTCGATGATGGTGGGTCCGGTATACCAAGGAGTCTCGCTGGAGCGATTTTTTACATTGTCGCCGTTGCGGGCAGAAACGGGAATAAAGAGGCGGGCTTCGAGGCCGATTTGGGCCAGAAAGGCGCGATATTCGGTCTGGAGGGCGTCGAATGTTTCCTGGGACCAGCCGACGAGATCCATTTTATTGACGGCAATGATGACCTGGCGGATGCCGAGCAGGCTCAGGAGGTAGCCGTGGCGGCGGGATTGTTCGCGCACCCCTTCGTTGGCGGCGATGAGGAGCACAGCGGCATCGGCGTTGGCGGCACCGGTGATCATGTTTTTAAGGAATTCCTTGTGTCCTGGGGCGTCGATGATGACGTAGTTGCGAAGATCGGTGCGGAACTGGATTTGGGTGGTGTCGATGGTGATGTTTTGTTCCTGTTCCTCGAGCAGGGCATCGAGGAGAAAGGAGTATTCGAAGACCATGCCTTCCTCGGCGCAGGCTTTCTGGATTTGTTCGACTTTGCCGTCGGGAAAAGAGTTGGTGTCGTAAAAGATGCGTCCGATGAGGGTGGATTTACCGTGATCAACGTGGCCGACGAAGACAACTTTGAGGCGCACGACTTCTAAATGCGGAATGGGGAGGGCGGAATGCGGAATGGGGGCGGAATGCGGAATGGGGAGGGCGGATTGCGGAATGGGAGAGGCTTCGGTCGTCATGTTTATTTTGCAGGTTTGCCGTTTTTTCGTGCTGTATTAATTGAGGAAATGATTATCGAAAGGATTTCGTTGGCTTCTTTTAGCAAATCATCCACTTGCTTGAGTTTGATGAGGTTCATCTCAACGAGCGATTCGATCCAATACATTGATTCGTCGCATTCCTCTTCCACGATGCCTAGCTTCGAGATAAAATCTGCGCGCGAACGGGCTCTTGCGGCGGCCCGATAATTAGCACCCACAGAAGTAGCGCAACGTATTAATTGCCGTCCAAATAGTTCTGACACCATTCCTTTAGGTAATTTTTCCACCAATCGGACACATCGAATTCCAAACGCGAAAGTGCGCGTCTTAAGATCCAGGTTATTCATTGCTGTTCTTTTCTCTCCGCATTCCGGTTTCCGAATTCCGCATTCCGCAATCACATAAACCCTTTGGCGCGAAGCTTTTGCATGGCGTTGCGCTCGTGATGATCCTGGGCGCGTCCGGCGCGTTCGCTGGTGTTGGTGTGGGCGAGTTCCTCGATGATTTCGTCGATTGTGGCGGATCGACTTTTAATGGGTTTGGTAATGGGCCAGCAACCCAAGGAACGGAAGCGGTAGAATTCGCCATCCTCCGCCTGGCGGGCATAATACATCTGCGGGATGGGCATGTTTTCGCGCTGGATGTAACGCCAGATATCGGATTCGCTCCAGTCGAGCAGCGGTTGCACGCGGACGTGTTCGCCCGGGGCGCAACTGGTGGTGAATTGATTCCAAAATTCGGGCGGTTGATCCTTGTAATCCCACTCGAAATCTTTATTACGCGGTGAAAAGTAGCGTTCCTTGGCGCGAGTGGAATCTTCGTCGCGGCGAATGCCGGTGATGAGGGCATCCCACTGGTATTCGCCCAGAGCTTGCTGGAGGGCGACGGTTTTTAGCTCGTGCGTGACGGTAACGGGATCGTGGGTTTCGTAACCGATTTTTTCGGTGTAGGAGCCAGTGCCGTTGCGGGCGTCCTCATTAATGCGGACCAGAAGATTAAGACCGTAATGCGCAGTCGCCCAGTCGCGAAATGCGAGCATTTCGGGGAATTCATAGGTGGTGTCGATGTGCAAAAGGGGAAATGGAATGTGGCCGCAAAAGGCTTTTTTGGCGAGCCAGATGAGCACGTTGGAATCTTTACCCATGGACCAGGGCATGCAGATTTTTTTGAAATGATGATAAGCTTCACGAATAATAAAGACGCTCTGATCTTCCAGGGCGTCGAGATGGTCGGAATGAGTGAGGATGGCGGGTGCGGTCATGCTTAAATGTTGGCTCCAAGGAAGGTGTGAATGCCGCATTCGGCTTTGTCAAAGCCGGTCCAGCGTCCGGCGCGTTCGTTATCATCCACGCCGCTGGGACGGGTGCAAGGCTGGCAGCCGATGCTGCGGTAGCCCCGGTCGGTGAGCGGGTTGTAGGGAATTTTGCGGGCGCGCAGATGTTCCCAGACGGCTTCTTTCGTCCAATTGACGAGAGGATTGAGCTTGAGGAGAGATTTTTCGCGCAGGGCGTCGAAGAGGTAAAGTTCGAGTGGCTCGGTGCGCTGGCGGGTCTCGGATTGCTGACGGCGCAGCCCGGTGATCCAGAGATCGAGGGTGGAGAGTTTACTTTGCAAGGGCAGGACTTTGCGCAGGGTGCAGCAGAGGTCGGGGGATTTTTGCCAGAGGGCGTCGCCGTGCTCGGCAGCTTGCTCGGTTACGGTTTGCTCTGGCTCGACGCGTTCGATGGCGATGCCAAAAAAATCCTCCAGGCGGCGGGCAAGTTCCACGGTTTCTGGAAAAAGCAGGCCGGTATCGAGGGTAAAAACGGGAAATTTAAATCCAGCCGACACAGCCAGATCGAGAATTACGAGACCAGCTCCTTGAAAACTCGTGCCGATGGCGGCGCGTTCACCGAAGTTTTCCCAAGCCCAGCGAAGCATTTCTGTGGGAGACTGAGTTTCAAAAGTCTCCGCCAGCTCATGCACGTCGGCTGGAGAAAATTTATCGAGTAGAAACATGAAAGGTTAAAAGTTCTGATTGTCTATGGGAATGTAGGGCTTTACGAATAGAGCAGATTGTCCTTCCTTGCAAAAACTATTTCCGCCGCGCCTGCAGGTTAATTTTTCTGCAAGAGACGGGTGATCGTCGCAGCGGCGTAGCCAGCTCCGAAACCGTTATCGATATTCACCACGGTGACTCCGCTCCCGCAACTGTTAAGCATCCCCAACAAGGCTGCCAGCCCGCCGAAACTGGCTCCATAACCCACGCTGGTTGGCACGGCGATGACGGGTTTGCTCACCAACCCAGCCACCGCGCTGGGCAAGGCGCCCTCCATTCCGGCGGCGACAATAATAACGTCGCAGGCTTCGATGGCGTCGCGCGCGGCCAAAAGACGATGCAGGCCGGCCACCCCCACATCGGAGATTTGCACAACCCGGTTGCCGAAGGTCTCTGCCGTTATCCGTGCTTCCTCGGCGACGGATAAATCGGAAGTTCCGGCGCAGACAACAGCGACCGTGGCATGAAACACCGGTGGTTTTTTTCGCCAGACGATGCATCGTGCGACAGGATGATAGACCGTGCCGGGCAACCGGTTTTGGACCGCAGTCGCGTGTTCCTCGCTGGCGCGGGTGCCAAGCATGATGCCTGAACGGGCGGCGATGACCACGGCGATGTCGGCCACTTGTTCCGGTGTTTTGCGTTCACAAAAGATCACCTCGGGAAACCCGCAGCGTTGCTCGCGTCCCACATCCACCCTGGTATGCCCCAGATCGACGAATTCCTCGGCCCCACTCATACGGTTTTCCTCTTTAGCCAGAAACGCATGGGCACCATCTCCGAGCGCACAAAACCGTGCTGCTCGTAAAAACGAATCACCTCGTCGTTAATCGTGTCGGTGAGCAAAGTGATGCGCAGGAAGTTTTTCTGCCGGGCAAACTCGAAGGCGTGTTCCAGGAGTTGCGAGCCGTAGCCCTGCCCCCGGTGCTGATGATGAATCACTAAATCTTCCAATAAAATCACAAACCCACCTTCCGCCGTGCTGATCGTAAATAAAAGATTAATCATGCCTATGATCGCATTTTGGCTCCGCAAAACAAAAATTCGCCCACGATTTGGCTGTTCCAGAATCATTTTTAAACCGTGCATCTGCGTTTCCGCATCGGGCCGAAAATCTGGTTCGTGCGAAAAAAGGTCGAATAACAACTCCGTCAATTGCGGAATATCATCCAAAACAGCAGGTTCTATTTTGATGTGTTTAAACATGACACCACGATTGTATGCAGAAACATCCAGAGTTCGCAATGCGACATATCTGGAAAAAATGTTTTTTTAAAGCGAGCGCGCCAAAACTTTCGTGCTCACCGGATTTACAAATACCCGGCGATCAAAGAGAGCACCTCACTGCGACCCAGACGTGTTTTGGCTGAGCAGGCGGCGGATTTTGGTAATAAATCCTCCGGGCCGTTGAGCAAGGCATAAAACGCATCTGTATTGCGCTTGAGTGCTGTCGGTTTGAGCTTGTCGGCCTTGGTAAAAACCAACGCAAACGGCACCTTTTCATCGATGAGCCACTGGACAAATTCCAGATCGATCTGCTGGGGCGGCAACCGTGAATCGAGCAGCACCAGCACGCAGCGCAGAATCTCCCTGCCGGTGAGGTATTCGGCCACCACGCGCTGAAATTTTTGTGGATCGTTTTTGGCAGTTTTCGCGTAACCGTAGCCGGGTAGATCGACCAAATGCCAGGCGCGATTGAAGAGGAAAAAATTGATCAGCCGGGTATGTCCCGGAGTGGCCGACACCCGGGCCAGATCGGCCTGACCCGCCAGCAAATTGAGGAGCGACGACTTGCCGACATTGGAACGTCCAATCAAGGCAAATTCCGGCAGGGTCTCCGGTGGACACGACCGTAAATCTGGCGCGCTGATGACAAATTCGGCGGAATTAACTTTCATATCCCATCCTCGTCCCGCTCGTCTTCGATGGGAATCCCTTTTTTCAAGCTCCGGCGGGTTTACCCAGCACGATCCCTTTGGCCAGACAGGCCGTTACCTCACGCAACGACCGCAGATTCCAGCCGAAAGTGCGGAAATAGCGCCGCACATTGCCAGGCAGATACGATTTTAAATGACCACTGGCAGGGTGATGCAGGGCCAGGTAAGCCAGATTTTGCAGAAGAGATCGAAATTTCCTGCGATTTGCCGCTTCCGCCTGTCCGACTGACGACGCCGCGGGCGGCAAATGCGGCACGCCCACATCCGGCAAAAAAACTCCCCCGCCGTAAGCCGCCACCCGCATCGAATACTCCAAATCCTCGCCCAACATCCAAAAATCCGTGCGATGAAATCCCACCGCTTCCACCGCATCGCGCCGCACCAGGACGCAGGCCCCGGTGCACCAGGCAAAGGCCAGCGGTTCGCATCCGAGCGATGCCACCGCCTCCTTCGGCGTTTTTACCTCGCGAATTTTCCGCCGCAGTTCCTTCTCTTTTGGCTCCGGAAAAGCCCAGATCTCACGGTTTTCATCCAGTAAAAGCGGGCACACCATCGCCGCCGCCTCACTGGCCGCCAGCAACCGCTCCACTGCGTCCTCGGGCAGCACCACGTCATCGTCCAGGACGAGAAAATGGGTTACCTCTGGCTGACGTTCCAGCGCCGTTTCCATCCCGCGTTTCCAGCCCGCACCCGGCCCGGGATTTTCTGGCAAAGGAACGTAAACCGTTGCAATTCCAACATTTTCCACCACCGCCCGGCTTGAATCCGAGGCCGCATTGTCCACCACCACGGTGAGATCCGGTCGATGCGTTGAGGTGCCCAACGAGACCAGCAACCGACCCAATTCCGCTTCCCGACGATACGTCACGACCACGGCAGCCAGGTAAATCGGGAGAGTCATTCCCCTCTTAAATACCCTGCCGATCTGAACCCAGCCAGACCCTTTTTTTGCGGAGCGCCGATGAGTTCGCGCTTTGCTTTTATCCCTGGCTCCAGTGATGATCGTCTTTCCGCCATGATTCTTCCGATTTACGAAATAGCCGATGCCCTCGTCGCCGCCGTCCAGGCTCCCCGTTCTCGCGTGCTGGTGCATGCTCCCACTGGCTCGGGCAAATCGACGCAAATCCCGCAAATTCTTCATGCCGCAGGTCTCACCGCAGCAGGCGGCATCGTCGTGCTACAACCGCGCCGACTCGCCGCCCGCATGTTGGCAGATCGTGTGGCCAGCGAAACGCACGGACGCACCGGCGGACTCGTCGGCTACCAAATCCGCCTCGATAATCGCACTTCGCGCGACACCCGCATCCGCTTCGTCACGGAAGGGATTTTACTCCGTCAAATGATCGCCGATCCCACTTTGGCAGGCATCAAAGTGGTCATTTTCGACGAATTTCACGAACGTCATCTTTACGGCGACATCACGCTGGCGCGCGCCTTGGAATTGCAAGACAGCACGCGCCCCGATCTCGTGATCATCGTCATGTCGGCCACCTTGGAGACGGGAAAATTAGAGGATTATCTCGCTCCCTGCACCCTCCTTGCCTCCGACGGGCGGATGCATCCGGTCACCCACGAATATCTGACGCAATCGGTCGGCCCCGACTACCCGATCTGGGATCTGGCGGCGGACGAACTGGATCGTTTGCTGGCTAAAACCACCGGCGACGCACTCGTTTTTATGCCGGGCGCTTATGAAATCCAGCGCACCATCGAGGCGATTCGACGCACCAGCCGTGGGGCGGGATTGATCGTGCTTCCCCTCCATGGCGAATTATCGGCTGCAGATCAGGATGCAGCCGTGAGTCGGCAGACGGCCAGAAAAGTCGTCGTCGCCACCAACGTGGCGGAGACTTCCCTGACCATCGATGGCATCACCGTGGTGGTTGATTCCGGTCTGGCCCGTGTCGCCAAATTCGATCCGCAACGCGGCATCAACACTTTATTGATCGAAAAAATAAGCCGCGCCTCCTCCGATCAACGCGCCGGACGCGCCGGACGCACCGCCCCCGGCCATTGCCTGCGACTTTGGACGCTGCGAGAGCACGAATTGCGCGCCGCCCAGGAGCTGCCCGAAGTGCGTCGGCTCGATTTAAGCGAAGTGGTGCTGACCTTGAAAGCAGGCGGGATCGACGACGTTGCCTCCTTCCGCTGGCTGGAAAGTCCCGAGGCCAAAGGGCTGGAACGCGCGGAAAATTTGCTTGCCGACCTGGGCGCCATCGAGGGTGCCCACGGCCCCATCACCGCGCTGGGCAGGCGAATGCTGGCTTTTCCAGTTCATCCACGGTATGCGCGGATGTTTCTCATGGCACAGGAACTTGGCTGCGTGCGCGGTTGCGCGTTGCTTTCGGCCATTACCCAGGGACGCGGCATTTTGCTCCGCAGCCAGGGCCGGAAAATGGACGATTTGCGCGACGACATTCTGGGGTCCGAGGCCGATTCGGATTTTTTTCTCGCCATTCGCGCCTGGCGTTATGCGGTGAAAGCGGGACCCGACCGCAGCCGGCAACTCGGGATTCACTACGCCACGGCGCAACAGGTGCAGCAATTGTTCGATCAATTTCTGCGCATTGCCGGGGATGAGAAACTGGATGTGAGCGAACGTCCGATGGATGGCGAGGCGCTGGCGAAATGTTTGCTGGCCGGTTTTTCCGATCAAGTCGCCCGTCGCATGGATGGCGGCACCTTGCAATGCGAGCTGGTCCACGCCCGCCGCGGAGTCCTGGCCAGGGAAAGTGTCGTGCAGAAGCATCCGTTGCTCGTCATCGGAGAGATTCGCGAGATCGAGGGACGCGATAAAGAGCTGAACACTCTCCTCACGCTCGCCACGGCCATCCGGGAGGAGTGGTTACGGGAAATGTTTCCCACCGATTTCTCCGAGGAAACCGCAGCGCGTTTCGACCCCGGTCTGCGTCGCGTGGTGGCCGAGACAACCCGCCGATTTCGCGATCTGATCCTCGATAAACCCAAAGCCAGCACCCCCCCGCCGGGAGAGGCCGCCCGCGTGCTGGCCGCCGAAGTGGTGGCCGGGCGGCTCATCCTGGAAAACTGGGATCACAGCGTCGAACAATGGATCCTGCGACTCAATCGTCTGGCAGCCTGGGCACCGGAATTTCTCCTGCCACCTCTGACCCAGGAAGATCGCATCACCCTCGTCGAGCAGCTTTGCCTCGGCGCCACCGGCTACAAAGAGATCAAGGAAAAACCGGTCTGGCCCGTGGTCAAAAGCTGGCTCAGCCGCGCACAACTCGAAATGCTTGAGACTCATGCGCCGGAAAAAATCGATCTCCCAGGGCTCGCCAAACCGCGCTCGATCAAGCTCACTTATGCCGAGACCGGCCCTCCCACTTTGGCGGCGCGCATTCAGGATTTGTTTGGGGTGGAACGCGATCTCACCATTTGCATGGGACGCGTGCCGGTTTTAATCCAGGTGCTGGCGCCGAATCATCGTCCAGTCCAGATCACGCAAAGTCTGGCCACGTTTTGGAAGGAAAGTTACCCCGAGCTCAAGCAGCAGTTGCAGAGAAAATATCCCCGGCATGAATGGCGCGACGTGTAGCACTTAAACAGGGACAAGTCCTCGAACAGCCCGGCCTGGGCAAGAGTCAGCAACTGTCTTAGGAAGCAAGAGAAAATTGAGGATTTTTTAAGATGAGTCAGACTAAGGGACAGGTCAATTATTTTAAGGGACAGGTCAATTATTTTTTGTGTTCGTCCAAGGCGTCGAACAGGTGGCTGTCGTGATCTACAAAGCCGATAGATGCTTTGCGTTTCGCTTGCATAACCGCTAAAGTCAAACGAAGGGGCAGGTCTATTATTTTAGGTCTAATAAAAGATATTTTGCCCAGCGTTTTAGGGGCTTACACCCTTTAATCAATTGTCTGCTTTTGTTCCGGCGAGATTTCTCCTTTTGTTCCGTTGCTGAGCCCTTCGGCTAACTTGATTGCCGCAGCGCGTCGCCTACTTTTAACCTGCTTTCACTTGACCATATTACCACATGTGGCAATATGCCATCATGATTAAGACGCAGATTCAACTACCCGATCAACTTTATCATCAGGCCAAAGCCATCGCTGAGCAACGCGAGTGGTCCTTGGCTGAAGTGGTGCGGCGGGGCATCGAATACATGGCTGCGGTGTATCCGGTGACGGAGACCGCCTCCGAGTGGAAGATGCCCATTCTCAAACCCGAAGTCTTTGCTGCTGGTTTTGATCAGCTTGACTTCAAGACCATCGCTGTGGCAGAAGAATTGAGGACGCAGTTATGATCATCGGTATTGATACCAATATTTTGCTGTATGCTCTGAATCCCTTGTCCACATGGCATCGTGGCGCGGTGGAATTTTTGAGTCAGCACTTTGGCTCTTCCTCCATCCGGGTCGCCATCACGGATTATGTCTTGGTGGAACTGTATGTGCTGCTGCGAAATCCCGCAGTGATGGCGCAGCCCTTATCCGCAAAGGCTGCCCGGGATTTGGTGGTGTCCTATTGGAAAATTCCCAATGTGATGAGGC
>JBBRFA010000066.1:0-19403 GCA_038225185.1 Chthoniobacterales bacterium | reverse complement strand
GCCACCTGGCCAGCGAACTTTTCCGAGAGCCTTATCGCACCAGACGTGATCGAAAATAATCCCGGCAATTCCTCGCGGGAGCGCGCCGGCCAGCTTGGATAGCTCAGCGGATTGGGCCCGTGGCGACGCAAACTCCGGGGCATCGGACGCGGTTTGCTGGCTGACCAAGCCTCGCGAGGAGAGCAGAATGAGAGGGCTGCCGTTGGCGGAGCAGACTTCGGAAATACCTTCTAAAATTTCCTGATAAAGCCGGCTCCATTGCCACATCTCGCGCCCGATAAAACAAATCGGGGCCTCCCGCAGGGCGTTGCGCTGGGAGGAAACCGCGAAGAATTTACCGCCCGGACTCTGCCAGACGAGCCCTTCGGTGGCCAAGTCGCGGAGTAGCCGGAAAATGGTGGAAGGATGGAGTTGAAAGCTCCCGGCCATTTCGCCCAGGGTGGGAAGGCAAGTGTCCTTGGGCAATTTCCGGACCAGTTCCAGCAATCCCTCGCGGGCCTGCCGGGCGAGCAATGTCGGTTTGCGGGGCATTTGTGGATGCTTCGGGAAATGCGTTCTATGTGCAATATCGAAAAAATTTGCAGATTGTCTGAAACCCTATCGCGTACGGGACGGGAGAAGTTTAGATGGTGTGCAAGCCCTGACTGGGATTAGCCCGCGAACGAGAGCAGGGCCATGGGATATGACAAAGGAAAAAACAGAGTTCGATTTTCGTGGTGTAGGACACCGCAGATCGCGATATGGGCGGTTCCGATCAAAAATACTAAAATCAGCGTCATTTTTTATTCCAAATGGCGGCAGCAATGTGCGCAAAAAAGTCTCTTGGCGATTATGGCTTCATGGCCTGGGGCTTCGAAAGCGAAGGGAATCTCACCGGTCTGCACTGGATGGAGTGAAAAATAAATGGTGGGCAGGACTGGATTCGAACCAGTGAAGGCGATGCCAGCGGATTTACAGTCCGCCCCGTTTGGCCACTTCGGTACCTACCCATTATTTGACTACTGATTTTTGACTGCTGTTTTTTTACTGAAAACAACGTTGTCACCGTCCACCCCATTTGCGCGGGGAGTGTTTTATAGGGCCAGTCGGGTAGGTTGGCAAGTGTTTGTCGCACAAAAAGTTTTCAGTTTTTATTTTCTGGTTGTAAGGCATCTTGACCACCATGTCATTACCCTCCAGCACACGTTACGATTCCATGCTTTACCGTCGGGCTGGTCGTTCCGGAGTGGTTTTGCCGGCAGTTTCGCTCGGGCTTTGGCATAATTTTGGCAGCGTGGACGATTTTTCCAACGCCCGGAAAATGATTCGGACCGCTTTCGATGCCGGGATCACGCATTTCGATCTGGCGAATAATTACGGTCCCATTGCAGGTTCGGCGGAGGAAAATTTCGGACGCATCCTCGCGGAAGATTTCGCCGGGTATCGTGATGAATTGATAATTTCCAGCAAGGCCGGTTATCGGATGTGGCCCGGACCTTACGGCGATGGCGGTTCGAAAAAATATCTCATTGCCAGCCTGGAACAAAGTCTGCGCCGGTTAAAAATCGATTACGTCGATGTGTTTTATCATCATCGTCCCGATGCGCAGACTCCCTTGGAGGAAACCCTCGGGGCACTCGTCCAAATGTGGCGTCAGGGCAAGGCGCTCTACATCGGTCTCTCGAATTACAACGACCCGGAACTGGCCTCGCGGGCGGTCAATTGGCTGGCCGGGGAGGGGGTGCCGGTGTTGTTGCATCAGCCCGCTTACAATATGATTTCCAATCGTGCGCTGGAAACGGGTAATTTCCCCGCTCTGGCTGCGCTCGGGGTGGGGCAGATCGTTTTTTCGCCGCTTGCCCAGGGGTTGCTCACCGAGAAATATCTGCATGGTATCCCCGAGGATTCGCGGGCAGCCAAGCCGCACGGTTTTTTAGAGGAAAAACAGGTCACTCCCCAGAAAATCGCCCTTGCCCAGGCGCTGCATCAGATTGCGCAAAAACGGGGGCAATCCCTCGCCCAACTCGCCCTCGCCTGGTGTCTGCGACTGCCCGAAGTCACCTCCGTTCTCATTGGGGCAAGTCGTCCGGCACAAATCACCGAGTGCGTCGCCTCGCTTGCGCGCCTGGATTTTTCTGGAGAAGAATTACAGGAAATCGAAGACCTGCTGGCAGTTTATGCTTAAAAGGTGGGCACGAACGCTGCTTAAACGCTGAGTCTTCAACGGAACTTATTTTCTTAAAATCAAACTTGTGAGCAAACATATCGACGAACTGGTGGGTCAACTGGGTAAAATCATCGTTGGCAAGGAACAGCAACTAAAACTCTCCATTGCCTGCCTCATTGCCCGCGGGCATTTACTCATTGAGGACGTGCCGGGAGTGGGAAAAACCACGCTCTCCCAAGCCATCGCATTTTCGCTCGGGCTGGCTTTTCGCCGCATTCAATTCACCAGCGATATGCTGCCGGCGGATATTCTTGGCAACTCGATTTTTGATCGCGAGACGAATCGTTTCGTTTTTCATCGCGGCCCGATTTTTTCCAACCTGATCCTCATCGACGAGGTGAATCGCGCCACGCCCAAGACCCAGAGTGCGCTGCTCGAAGCCATGGAGGAAAATCAAATTTCGCTCGACGGACTCACCCATCCCTTGCCCCGGCCTTTTTTCGTGATCGCCACGCAGAATCCCACCAATCAGATCGGCACGTTTCCATTGCCCGAGTCGCAATTGGATCGTTTTATGATGCGGCTACACCTCGGATTTCCGGATCGGGAACGCGAGCGCGAAATGCTTCTGGGCGGAGATCGCCGGGCCAGCACCCGTCAATTACAACCGGTTTTTCCCGTGGAAACGTTGGTGGATCTGCAAAATCGCGCCTCCATGGTTCACGCAGCGCCCGTGCTGCTCGATTACCTGCTGAACATCATCCAGGCCTCCCGCGAACGGCATCGCATGGGGCTGAGTCCGCGCGCGGGGATCGCCATGCTTGCCGCCGCCCGGGCGTGGGCTTTTGTGCAGGGACGCGACATGGTGCTGCCCGAGGATGTGCAGGCCATCGCACTCCCGGTGATGGCACATCGCCTGGGCGACGACTCCGGCGTGGTCGGCGAACAGGGGCAATCGCTCGCCCGCGAAATCCTCGAAACGGTGCCCGTCGATTAACCGGGAAAAACCATGCCCACGCGACATCTGGTCAGCTTTGTCCTCGTGCTCATCGCGGTGTTTTACGCAGCGGTAAGCCAGGGCAATGGCCCGGCGTATTTTCCCGCTTACGCTTTATTTTCCCTGCTGCTGGTCTCGTGGATTCATAATCGCGCCAACGTGCTTCATTTGGAGGTAACGACCCAGCGGCGCACCCACAGTTTCGCAGGGAGCGTGGTTTTAATCCCGTTCAAGATCATTAACAAAAAGCCCCGGCTCAAATTCGGTCTGCGCATGGCCACGAATCTCGGGGGTAATGCCACAATCGGTCGCCTCGAAGGCACGACCGAGAACGAGGTGAGCATTCCTGATCTCAAGCGCGGCATTTACGCGATCAAATCCTTTGCCGTGACGAGTATTTTTCCCATGGGCGTATTTGAATCGAAATCGATCCATCCTGTGGAGTGCGAATGTGTCGTTTATCCCGAACCGGTGGGCGAAGCGGAGATGCCCTCGGGCAACGGCTCGGGCATCCCGGGGGCACGGGGCAAACGTGTGCCGGGTGACGATTTTGCCGGGGTAAAAGCCTACACTGTGGGCGAATCGCAGCGTCATATCGATTGGAAAGCGGTGGCTCGCGGTCAACCGCTGATGGTGAAACAATTTGAGACCATTTCGCACGAGGAAATAGTGCTCAACGGCGACAATCTCCGCGAGTTGGAACTCGAAGCCAGGCTAAGTCAAATCGCCCGCTGGGTGGTGCTCTCGGAGCGTGCCGGGGTGCGTTACGGAGTGCAGATCGGCGGCCACCGCATCCTTCCCGGCCTCGGCCCGACGCATTATCATCATTGCCTAAGGTTGCTGGCCGGTTACGGCGAGAAGCAAGGAGCTGGCGCATGAAAAAAGTGCGTTCCTTTTATCATTTACCCCTGTCCTCCCTGCAATGGCTGCTCACCGGGTTGTTTCTGGCCGCATTACCGCTTTGGTTTCAACTCCCGGCGGCAGTCATCTTTGGATTTCTGGGCTGCCTGGTCTGGCGATTTATTTTGGAGCAAAAAGGGCTGCGTTGTCCGAGAATCTGGCTGCGTTGCGTGGTCGGGGTGGCCGGGTTGGCTTTGATTTATGGGTTGCATGGCACTTTGATCGGGCTCACCGCCGGCATGGGGCTGTTGCTCTTGCAAATCGCACTCAAGGTGCTGGAAATGCGCACCGAACGGGAATTCATTCTGCTGGGTTTTCTGGCCTTTTTTATCTTGCTTACCTCGCTGTTTTTTTCGCAGACGCTTTTTGTCTGCGCTTACGTGGGGGTGGTTTTTCTAATTTTGACCGCCACGTTGATGCAATTTACCGGGGGATCAGCCGATGGAATGCGCTGGCGGTCTTTGTTGCGCTATACCGGGGGGTTTCTTTTGCAGGCCTCGCCTTTGATCCTGTTGTTATTTGTTTTTTTACCGAGAATGAAACCGGGCAACTGGTTTCAATTGAACAAATCCAAATCGGCCCAATCGGGCATGTCGGAACAGATGAACCCGGGCAGTTTCGCCGAGATGGCACTCTCTGAAGAGCCGGTATTCCGGGCCGATTTTCCCGAGGGCAACAAGCCCGGTCCGCTGGACCTTTACTGGCGGGTGGCTGTTTTTAGCGAATGCCAGGGACTCGCCTGGCGGCGCGACGGGAATGTGCGCGACATCTCTTATCGCCCCCGTCTCAGCGGCGAGCGCATCGTGCAGCGGATACTTATGGAACCGCACGCCGAGCAATGGGTTTATGCGCTCGACCGCCCCGAGGCCGGCGATCAACGCACCTACATGGGGCCAGGCAACGTGCTCATGCTGAACACGCCGGGACAGGATCGGCGCACCCCGATTCGGGTGGTCTCCCGCCTCAGCAACGACGCCGTGCCGTTGAGCGCGGAGAGTCGCGAACGCTTGACCGAGGTGCCCGCCGATCTGGGGCCGCGCACCCGTCGGCTGGTGGCCAACTGGCTGTCTGCCAATCCCCAGCCGCGTTCCGTGGTGGCGCGGGCATTGCGGATGTTTCGCGAAGAAAATTTTCGCTACACCCTCTCCCCCGGCACGTATGCGAGCAACGATCTGGACGAATTTCTTTTTGATCGACGCCTCGGCTTTTGCGAGCATTTTTCGGCTTCTTTTGCCACCATGATGCGGCTTGCTGGCATCCCGGCACGCGTCATCGGCGGCTATCATGGCGGCGAGCAAAATCGGATTGGCGATTTTATCCTGATCAAACAAGCCGACGCTCACGCCTGGGTCGAGGTCTGGCTGGAAAACGAAGGTTGGGTGCGGTTCGATCCTGCCAATTCCGTGGACCCCTCCCGCATGGATGCCGCCACCCAATTGGCAAATCGAAACCAGGATCCGACCGCCCTGCGAACAACGGGCAACGGCCAGCGGCGAGTCCCCGCATTTCTGGATCGAATCACCCGCAGCATGCGTCAGGGCTGGGATACCGTAAATTTCCAGTGGAATCTGCGCGTGCTCACTTACGATCACGACGCGCAAAGGGATTTTTACCGTTCAATCGGCATCTGGAATTTATTTTCCTGGAAATTACTCGCGATTCTCGGCGGGGGTATTTTGCTCGTGTTGGGGGTGGTTTTTTGGGTGATGCGTCCGAAGCCAGAAAAACGGGATCGCTCGCTCCTCATTTACCGGCAGTGGGCACGGCTTCTCGCCCGGGCAGGGATCGAGCGTAAAATGAGTGAAGGCCCGCTGGATTTTGCCCTTCGAGCCGCCTTGGAATGGCCGGAAGAGGCGCCGCGCATTTTAGCCATCGCGGATGCCTTTGCCCAGTGGCGGTATGGGAGAAATCCCGGGGAACATCTGGAGGGCCAGATCAAACGCGAAATGGCGATGTTACGCCGTGAAGTGCGCCAGGCATCCCGCAAGACTATCGCGGTGGAATGACCACGAATGCTTTGCGCGGGCCGCGAACGACGTAAAGGACGTGGGGCGTTTGCGGATTGAGCGTGCTGAGGTAGGCCCGGTATTCATCGACGCTGCGGATGGGGTTGCGATTAATTTCCAGAATAAAATCGCCCACCTGTAATTTATCCGCCGCTGGAGTGCCGGGAGTGAGACTGGAGACGACGACGCCATCGGGGCTGTCTTCCACGCCGATGCCTGCGAGAGAGGTGGGTGCTGCTGGCGGCATCTGTTGCGTCGAGGGAGGTGGGGTATTCTGGCGTTGACTAGGGCGGGCGGCGAGATTGGCAAAATCGGCGGGTTGCTCGACGATTTTGGCGGTGAGTTTTTGCTCTTTTTGATTGCGCAAAACGATGATTTCGACGGTGGTATCGAGCTGGATGGAGGCCACCTGGTTGCGCAAAGAGATGGGGTCGGTGATTTTTTTGCTGTTGATTCGGGTAATGATGTCGCCCGGCTCGATCCCTGCCTTGTCGGCGGGAGAACCATCCGAGACGCTTTCAATCATGACTCCTTCGAGGCCGCTGGCACCCATTTGCCGGGCCAGTTCGGGCGAAATATTCTGCATGGTTACCCCCAGGTAGCCGCGGACGACGCGTCCACGTTGGACGACACTTTCGACGGCGTTTTTAACAGTGTTCGACGGGATGGCGAAGGCGATGCCCTGGTTGCCGCCCGATTCCGAAAAGATGGAGCTGTTTACCCCAATTACTTCGCCGCGGATGTTGATGAGGGGGCCGCCGGAATTGCCGCGATTGACGGCGGCATCGGTCTGGAAAGCTTCGACCAGGCTGTCGGAGGTGGCGCGGCGTCCCTTGGCGCTGATGATCCCCTGGGTGACGCTTTCCTGGAGTCCGTAGGGGTTGCCGATGGCAAAAACGAGCTGGCCGACTTCGACCTGATCGGAATCGCCGAGGGGCAGGGGGGTGATGTCGGGGAGTTCGATTTTGAGGATGGCGAGATCGGTCTGCGGGTCGGTGCCAAGGATTTTAGCGGGAGCGGTGCGTCCGTCGGAGAGTTGAATCTGGATTTCGTCCATGCCTTCGATCACGTGATTATTGGTCACGATGTGGCCTTCTTTTGAGACGATAAAGCCCGAGCCGAGGGAGTTTTGCACCTGCTGGCGGGTGCGTCCCTGGCGTCGGAGTCCGAAAAAATACTCGAAGGGATCGACGGGTTGCTGGACGTTGACGCGGCGGGAGGTGTTGATGCTGACCACGGAGGGGATGACCACGCTGGAGAGGCGTTTGTATTCGGCGTCGAGGCGGGAGAGGATTTCGAGGTCGTTGGCGGCGAGGACAGGTTTGTTGGCGGCGGTGAATTGTTCCGGGCGCCAGTTTGGGCTGCGCTGGGAGGATTTACGATTTTTTTCCACCCAGAGATAGGAAACGCCGAGGGCGAGGATCAGGACGAAGATGAGATACTTAAAAAAACTTTTCATGAATGATGATGAATACTTTTACACGATATGAAGTGGGGATTCGAGATCGAAGATTGGAAAATGTGGATCAAGTGGCGAGGCGATGATCATTTTGGAGATCGCGCTGCTTGCTTTAAGAAACGTGCGAAAGAGTCTGGTGGGTGCTCTGGGCAAGCAGGGAACGATAGGGGAGGTTCGGTGGGGAGGAGAGGTCGGGATCGGCCAGAACGATGGCGGAGGCGGCTTCGCGTGCCTGAAGCATGAGGTCGGGATCGCGCAGAATGTTGCCGATTTTTAGCGGAGCGAGTCCGCTCTGGGCAGTGCCGAGGATGTCGCCAGGGCCGCGCAATTCGAGATCGGCTTCGGCGATGGCAAATCCATCGGTGGTGTCGGCAAGGGCTCGGAGTTTTTGCAGGGCAAACTCTTCTTTACTGCGGGTGAGCAGGATGCAATAAGAGGTTTTACTGCCGCGTCCGACCCGTCCGCGCAACTGATGAAGCTGGGCGAGACCGAATTTCTCGGCATCTTCAATAATCATGACCGTGGCGTTGGGCACATCGATGCCGACTTCGATGACGGTGGTGGCGATGAGGACTTGGATCTGATTGTCGCGAAAACGACGCATGACGGCTTCTTTTTCCGCTGGCGGGACGCGTCCGTGAAGCACTTCGCAACGGAGCGGCGAGAGAAAAGCGGACCATTTTTTGAGTTCGGCAGTGGCGGCTTTGGCGTCAGTTTTTTCGGAGTCGTCGATCAGGGGACAAACCACGTAAGCTTGATGTCCGGCGGCCAGATAATCCTTGAATTTGACGGGATCCTTGAGGGTTCCATCGGGGCGAAGCTCGGTGAGGATGCGTCCGCGACCTGGTGGAAGTTCGTCGAGAATGGAGACATCGAGATCGCCGTAAGCCGTCATGGTGAGGGTGCGCGGGATGGGGGTGGCGGTCATTACCAGCACATCGGGGGTGGGGCGTCGGGAGATGAGACGGGCGCGTTGCAGGACGCCGAATTTGTGTTGTTCGTCGATGACGACGAGGCCGAGATCGGCGAATTCCACCGAGTCGTAAAGCAGCGCGTGGGTGCCGACGAGAATCTGCGGGGAGGAAAGGTGATCCGGATTTCCTGGAGTTTCTGGCTCGAAAAGCGGGAGAGAGGCGAGTTCCTCCCGGCGGTTGCCGGTGCGCAAAGCCAGTCGCAAACCGAGAGGTGCTAACAAGCGGGTGAAATTAAGATAATGTTGCTCCGCTAGAATCTGCGTGGGAGCCATCAGGGCGCATTGAAATCCGGCTTCCACGGCGAGCAACATCGCGGAGAGTGCGACCAGGGTTTTACCCGAGCCGACATCGCCTTGGAGAAGACGATTCATGGGACTGGGCGAGGCCAGATCGCGGCGAATTTCGGCAATAACCCGCTCCTGGGCTTTGGTCAGTGCATATGGCAGGGATGTTAGCAATCGGGCGAGTAATTTTCCCGTGCCGCAATGCGAAGCGCCGGGCAGGGCGACAGTGTGGGCGCGACGTTGCGCGACCTGGAGTTGGAGTCCGAAAAATTCGGTGAGAACCAACTGTCGGCGGGCCGCTTCCAGGCGGTCGTGGTCGTCTGGAAAATGGATTTGTTGTAACGCTGTCCGCTGATCGGTCGTGCGGAGTTTTTCCGGTAATAAATCAGGCACTGTTTCCAAATGACTCAGCAGGGAATGGATCAGTTTGCGGAAAGCACGCTGGGTGATCCCCTCGGTGGCAGGATAGATCGGGGTGATTCGATCCACATTCAGCGAGGCATCGGAGTCATCCTCCACGACTTCAAATTCCGGGTGTTCGATGGTTAGTATCCTTCCTCTCAGACGAGGGCGGCCATAGGCGATGATTGTCTGCCCGATGGCGATCATGTGTTGCACGTAATGAAGGTTGAACCAGCGTAAAACAATCGGATTGGAAAGGGCGTGCCCCGAGGGATCGGCGAGGGTGGCGTCGAACATTTTTTTGTAACCGCCGAAACGTTTCAGGCTGGTTTTTTCCACCACGCCGCGGATGCAGATGGGAGCGGGGAGTTCGTTCTGCGGAAACTGATCGAAGCGGGTGCGATCCTCGTGTCTTTTGGGGTAATGAGTGAGGATGTCGCCGACGGTTAGGAGGCCGAGTCGGGAGAGTGGTTTGACGAGGGCAGGTGCCAACCAATCTGTCCCGGCCAAAATCGTGGAGGGAGAAATCATGGCTGGGCGCTGCGGAGATGCTCGATTTGAATTTGCAAGGTGGTTTCTCCTCGAAAATGGTTGGCTTCGACTCGAAATGCAACATCCCACGGCGGTGGTGGAAGGGGTTTTTCGTTGCCGCCAAAAAAAACCGCCGCATGGAGGGTCAGCCCCTGGCGGAGAACGATGCGAAGGTGTTTTTCTTTCATCACCACGGGCGGACGATCAGGACTAACCTTGCGGAGCAGAAAAAACGGACGCGGGTTATCCATTCCAAAAGGTTCGAATTGTCCCTGGGCATGAAGAAATTCCTCGTCGAGATCGGATAAAGGAATCTCTGCATCGAGATGCAAACGCGGAAGGAAATCTTCCGGCGCAAGCGCGGCAGCAACGAATTTTTGCAATGCGACGGTGAACCCAGGCAATTGCGACTCTTCGATGGTGAGTCCCGCGGCCATCTCGTGTCCGCCATATTTTTTTAGAAACGAGGCGCAACTTTTTAAGGCCGCGACTAATGAAAGTCCGCGAATGCTGCGTCCGCTCCCTTTGCCCAGCCCGTTTTTATCGAAGGCAATGACGATGCTCGGGCGATGAAATTGGCGCACCAAACGCGAGGCCACAATGCCAACGACGCCCGGAGACCACTCCTGGCTGGCGACGACGAGCGCAGTGGCCGCAGGGTCGCTGACTAGTTTGACGGCTTCCTGCCAGGTGGCTTTCTCCAGAATCTGCCGTTCGCCGTTTTGTTTTTGTAACATGGCGGCAAGTTCGACGGCCTGCACGGGATCGTCGGTGGAAAGCAAGTCCAGCGCGGTTTTTGCCGTGCCAAGACGACCGGCGGCGTTCAGGCGGGGGCCGAGGCGGAAGCCGACATCCGATGCCCGGTAAGGCGGTGAAAGAGACGACACCTCAATCAGCGCGCGCAATCCCGGCCAGTTCGTAACTGCGAGACGTTGCAAACCGTGCCGCACGAGCAGCCGGTTTTCGCCCGCGAGCGGCACGAGATCGGCCACCGTGGCGAGGGCTGCGAGATCGAGAAACGACTTGAGATCGAAGGCGGGCAGCGGTCGTGTTTTCAGCAGGGCGTGACACATTTTGAAAGCCAGGCCTCCGCTGCATAAATAGCCGAAATCCGTCCCGCGTTTGGGGTTCACCACAGCGACGCAGCGGGGCCATTCCCCACTGCATTCGTGGTGATCGAGAACGATGACGTCGATGCCGGATTTTTGTAAATCGGCGATTTCATGGGCCGAACTGCTTCCACAATCCACGGCGACGAGAAGTTGCGGCTGATTTTCGGCCAGGCAGCGTTCCAAGCCATCCCTGGACAGCCCATACCCTTCCTCCACGCGATGCGGTAAAAAGCAGGCAACCTCGCAGCCGTAGCCGGCAAGCATTCGACGCAGCATGGTCAATGCCGCGACACCATCCACGTCGTAATCGCCATAAAGCACGATTTTTTCGCGGGCATCGACGGCTTTTACAATCCGATCCACGGCTTGTGCCATATCCGGAAGCAAAAACGGATCGGAGAGATTCTTAAGCTTGGGCGACAAAAAATCAGCCGCCAGCTTTTTATCGAGCAATCCCTGGCGGCAGAGCAGGGGAGCCAGCGAAAGTGGCAGGGAAAGATCGCGGGCGAGTGCCGTTGCCTCCGCCAGCTTGGGGTGTTCGTAAGAGTGCCAGATCAAGTCCACCAGCCCAGCATCGGAGGGTGTGAAGTTCCCGCCAAGAAAAATTGCGGCCCGACGCATTTTCCATTTATTCTCAGCGCATGGAACATGTTATTCGCCAAAAAATGCAGGACGCCGGTCTGGGTGAGACCGCCATCGCGACTTTTCTCGCCAGCTACGCCCAATTGAAAGCCAACGCTTCCGGCCTCATCCCGGAGTCTGCGATTGCTCCCGTGGCCGACCTGCCCCTGGCCGATGATCTGCCTCCCGCCAGTCGCACGGCGGAATTGTTACGGCAGACCGTGGTCATCAAGCTCAACGGCGGTCTGGGCACAGGCATGGGATTGGAAAAAGCAAAATCGCTCCTCCCTGTGCGCGATGGCCTCACCTTTCTGGACTTGATCGCCCGGCAGATTTTGCACTTGCAACAAAGCGGGCCGGTGCGGTTCCGATTGATGAACAGTTTTTCCACCAGCGAAGATTCGCTCGGCTATCTTGCCCGCTACCCGGAGCTGGGAAACGAACTCGAAATCCTGCAAAGCCGCGTCCCCAAATTGTTAGTCGATACCCTGGCTCCCATCGAATGGCCTGCCAATCCTGACTTGGAATGGTGTCCGCCAGGTCATGGAGATATCTATCCATCGTTGCAAGGCTCCGGGTTGCTCGATCAGTGGCTCGCCGAAGGGGTGCGCACCCTTTTTGTCTCCAATGCAGATAATCTGGGGGCAACACTCGACCCGACCATTTTAGAATACTTCGCCGGGAGCGAACAGTCATTTCTCATGGAAGTCACCCAGCGCACTGCCGCCGACCGCAAGGGAGGGCACCTCGCCCAGGATGTTCACACCGGGCGACTTCTTCTCCGCGAGTCCGCCCAATGCCCCGACGAGGACGCGGAAGCATTTCAGGATATCAATCGCCACCGTTATTTCAATACCAACAACCTTTGGATTCGGCTGGATCATCTCCGCGCTACGATCCAAGCCAGCGGCGGCATCGTCCCGTTACCCATGATCCGCAATATCAAAACCGTCGATCCCCGCGATGTTAGTTCGCCCAAAGTCTATCAATTGGAGACCGCCATGGGCGCAGCCATCGGTGCATTTGCAAAAACAGGCGCGATCAACGTCTCCCGCAGCCGGTTTGCCCCGGTCAAAACCACCGCCGATCTCTTTGCCTTGCGCTCCGATGCCTATGTCGTCACCTCCGATTCGCGCCTCGTGCTCGCCGACTCACGCGAGGAACGTCCCCCCATCGTCGATCTGGATGGCAAGTATTACAAATTCGTCGATCAACTCGATGCCGCCACTCTCGACGGAGTCCCTTCCCTCATCGATGCGCAAAGCTTTACCGTCAAAGGTCCGGTGCTCTTTTCCGCCAATACTAACATCCAGGGAAATGTCATCATCGGCAATCCATCCTCCGAACCTCGCACCCTGCCTCCAGGTTCCTATCATAACCAAACCATCACCCTCTAACTCGTTCACACATCATCATCATCATGCCCAGCCATTCCATTCATCCTGTCTTAAAAGCAGCCTCCTTTTCCGCCCGCAAACACGGCTCCCAGACCCGGGCCGACGGCATCACCCCCTATTTCTCGCACGTTACCCGCGTCGTCATTATTTTGCGCGATCTCTACGGCATTGACGATCCCCAGGCGCTGACCGCGGCTTTTTTGCACGATACCATCGAAGATACCGCGACCGATTACGACGAATTGGAGGAAGCCTTTGGCAAACTCGTCGCCGATTACGTCGTGGCCCTTACCAAAAACGCCGCCCTCCCCAAAAACATCCGCGACGAAGAGTATTTTGCCCGCCTCGAAGCCGCTCCCGAGATCGTCCAAATCATCAAACTCGCCGACAGCTACGATAACGTCAGCGACCGCGCTGGCAGTCCGAAAATGCCCAAAACCATGGAGACCGCCAAAACCCTGCTCCTGCGTTTCGAACCCCGCATGCAATCCGCAGCCGGTAAAAACGCCGTCCAACTTCTGCGCACCCTCATCCTTGAGTTCGAGGCCGCCTAATTAACCCCAAAATACCGCGTTGACGCCCCCCGCTCCGACACGCTATTTTTGCCCCTTCAACAGTCTGGCAACCGCCCATTGCCCGTCTTAAATCCTTCGGGCACAACCACATCCCACAAAAGCAACACCATGGCCAAAGTAACCCTCACGAACATTTATAAAATCTATCCCGGCGACAAAGGCAAAAACGTCAAGGCCGTCCGCGATTTCAACCTCGAAGTCGAAGACCGCGAATTTGTCGTCTTCGTCGGCCCTTCCGGCTGCGGAAAATCCACCACCCTGCGCATGATCGCCGGTCTGGAGGAAATCTCCCAGGGCCAGATCAGCATCGGCGACCGCGTCGTCAACGACGTGCCACCCAAGGATCGCGATATCGCCATGGTCTTTCAAAACTACGCGCTTTATCCTCACATGAGCGTCTATGATAACATGGCGTTCGGGCTCAAACTCCGCAAATTCCCCAAAGCCGAAATCGATAAACGCGTTAAAGACGCCGCACTCATCCTTGGCATCACCGATTACCTCGACCGCAAACCCAAGGCTCTCTCCGGCGGTCAACGCCAGCGTGTAGCCGTCGGGCGCGCCATCGTCCGCCAGCCCAAAGTCTTCCTCTTCGACGAACCACTTTCCAATCTCGATGCCAAAATGCGCGTCCAGATGCGCACCGAGATCACCAAGCTCCATCAACGTCTCCAAGCCACCATGATCTACGTCACCCACGACCAGATCGAAGCCATGACCATGGGCGACCGCATCGTCGTTATGGCCGCCATCGAAGATCCCGAGACCGGCGACAAGGAAGGCGTTATTCAACAAATCGACAAGCCTCTGAAAATCTATCACGAACCCGCTAATCTCTTCGTCGCAGGCTTCCTTGGCAGCCCACCGATGAACTTTGTTCATGGCCGGCTCACTGGCAAAAGCGACACCTTGTTTTTCCAGGAAGCCAACAATGGCACCCTCAAAGTAAACCTCGGCAAACGTCCTGCCGCCCTGCCGTTTTTGGAAAAAGACATCATCCTCGGTGTGCGCCCCGAAGACATCGAAGTCCTCCCCGGCGCCACCAAACCCGTGGACGATCTCTCCTTCCAAGCCGTCGCCGATTTGATCGAACCCATGGGTTCCGAGACTAACATCCATCTTCACACCGGGGAAAATGCCGCCATCTGCCGCACCACCCAGGTCGTCGATCCCAAAGACGTGGGCCACCGCTTCGTCTTTCAGATCAACACCGATAAAGTGCATCTCTTCGATCCCGTCTCGACCCTTCGCATTTACTAACCCCGGTCCAGCATCCAGCGGCGCGTCTCTAAACGCCGAACCGTGCCGTCGTTAAAAACGCGAGCCTTGGACTGCGTGCTGCCTTGCTGACCGCTTTTTCCATTGCACAGCCTGCTGTCCACGCCGCTCAGCAGCAGGGCCAGTGGACCGAAAGCGGCTGCAAGTCTTCACGCAGTCCAAAAGACCTCCGATGTGGGGAACTCCGGTAGGGTTACACCCCATGGCAAGTCACGAAATTAGAACGTAGTTTAGATCCATGAGTGTGTTGTTTAGCACTATGATCCCAATACCCAAGCAATCGACCCCATCTGCGGCACGGTCCTTGTTTTGGAATTACCTTTGACTTTGTCGCTATGAACGCTCCCCAAGTTTCCCAGCGCCACGTCCAGCCCAGCCTCCTCGCCGGGATCGCCCTCGGTCTCGTCCTCATGATACTTGGCGGCGTCCTTTCCCTCCGCAGCATCTCGCAGATGAACGACGCCGCCGAATCGGTCACACAAACCGTCAGGCTTGTTAAAAGCGCACAGGAGGTGCAGATCCTCCAATTGGAAACCGAGGCGGGCAGTCGCGGCTACCTTCTCACCAATGATCGCACACAATTCCAGCGCCATGTCGAGGCGCTCGAAGCCATGGCCGCCGAGAAGGGGCAGGTGCGCGAACTCATCGCTAAAAATCCCGATCAGCAGGCGCGCTGGCAGGAGATCGAGACCTCCATCGCCGAACGCGTGGAGCACTCCGCAGAATTGGTGCGCCTCCACGATGTCAACGCCGCCGCCGCCCTGGCCTTGATCAAGACCCGCGCTGGCATGAAAATTACCGAGCGCCTCAAAAAACAAATGGGTGATTTCCAAAACACCGAGCAAGCGCTCCTGGCCCGGCGGCAGGCGGAGTCGCAGCGCAGCATGTGGCGCTCCTTGACTATCACCGGCGTCACAGCCGTCGGTGGCCTGGGGCTGGTGGTGCTCGCGGGTTGGCTCATCCTGCGGGATGGCAGCCGCAGTCGTGCGGCGGAGCGGGCCGCGATTGAGACAGCGATCCAGCACACCGCCGCAAACTATGCCCGCAGTTTGCTCGAAGCCTCGCTCGATCCACTGGTCACCATCAGCGCCGAGGGCAAGATCACGGATGTCAACGGTGCGTCCGTTCAGGCCACAGGCGTGGCACGCGAAAAACTCGTGGGAACCGACTTTTCGGATTACTTTACCGAGCCGGACAAGGCACGCGCCGGTTATCAGCAAGTGTTTTCCCAAGGCTTCGTTCGAGATTATCCGCTGGCCATCCGCCACGTCTCGGGCCGCGTCACCGATGTGCTCTACGCCGCCAGCCTTTACAAGGACGACCAAGGCAAAGTGCTGGGCGTTTTTGCGGCCGCCCGCGATGTGACCGAACGCAAGCAAACCGAGGCCGCCCTGAGTCGGCAGGCCGGGTTGTTGGATCTATCCTCCGATGCGATCATGGTGCGGGATCGGGACGGCGTCATCTCCTCCTGGAATCACGGCGCGGAGACCCTGTATGGTTTCAGCAAGGCGGAGGCGCTGGGCCGCACTTCCCTCGAGCTGCTCGACACCGAATTCCCGCGGCCCCTCGCAGAACTCGAGGCCGAGCTGCGCGAAGCTGGGAGTTGGACGGGCGAGTTGGTGCATCGGCGCAAGAACGGCAGTCTGGTCACCGTGGACACCCGATGGATGCTGGATATCTCGGCCGATTCGACCCACGCCCAAGTGCTGGAATCGAACACAGACATCACAGTGCGCAAGGCGGCGGAAACGGAGTTACTGGAAATCCAGCGGGCCGCCGAGGCTGCCAATCGCGCCAAAAGCCAGTTTCTTGCCAACATGAGCCACGAGCTGCGCACCCCGCTCAACGCCATCATCGGTTTCTCGGAGATTCTCGAGGACCGCACTTTCGGCGAGGTGAACGAAAAGCAAGGCCGTTATGTCACCAACATCCTCACCAGCGGCCGGCATCTGCTTCAGTTGATCAACGACATCCTCGATCTGTCGAAGGTCGAGACTGGCAAGCTGGAGTTAAACACGGAACACTTCTCCCCCGCGCGCGCAGTTGAGGACGTGCTGGCCGTCATCAAGGCGCTCTCCAACAAAAAGGGCATCGTCGTGGCAACCGATTGCGCGTCCGACCTCCCTGCGTTGTGCGCCGACCAGGGAAAATTCAAGCAGGTGCTCTATAACTTGTTGAGCAACGCCGTAAAATTCACGCCCGACGGAGGCACCGTCACCGTGAAATTGCAGATGGACCAGAATCCCGAGTTCAAATCGGGGGATCCCATGTCTTCCGATTCCACGTTGCGCGTATCGGTCTCGGACACAGGCATCGGCATCAAGCCCGAGGATCACGCACGCATCTGGAACGAGTTCGAGCAGGTGGACTCAACTTACGCGCGCACCCAGCAGGGCACCGGACTCGGGCTGGCACTAACGAGGAAGATGGTCGAGTTGCACGGCGGCCGCATCTGGCTGGTAAGCGAAGGCATCGAGGGCAAAGGCAGCACGTTCTTCTTCGAACTGCCACTGGTAACTAAGGCCCACGCAGCCACGGTAGCCCGGCCCGTTCAACCGTCAGCTCCATCGCCAGTCGTGCCAGCGCCCCAATCCGGAACAGAGCGCCGTCTCGTGCTCATCGCGGAAGACAACGAGCCGGCGCGTGCCCTGCTCGAAAACTATCTCACCGGCGGCGGCTACGACGTGGCGCACGCCACCACCGCCGCAGAAGCGCTTAAACTGGCCAGGGAACTGAACCCCTTCGCCATCACGCTGGACATCCTGCTGCCAGATCGCCCGGGCTGGGAGGTGTTAAGCGAGCTAAAGGCAAACCCCCAGACCCGGGACATCCCGGTGGTGATCGTTTCCATCACCGATGACAAGCAGTTGGGCTCAAGCCTTGGAGCGGTGGATTTTCTGGTCAAGCCCGTACGCCGCCAGGAACTCCTTGCCGCCATCGAGCGCACGGGATCACGCAGACAGCAAGCGGTCAACACGGTGCTCATCGTGGACGACGATCCGCAATCCGTCGAAACGTTGGCCGCGTCGATCCGTGCGGAAGGCTACACGGTGCTGGCGGCGCACAGCGGCGCGGAAGGCATCGAGGCGGCCCTCACATCGCGCCCCGACCTGCTGATTCTCGACCTGCTCATGCCCCAGATGAACGGCTTCGAAGTCGTTGATCGTCTGCGCACCAACCCGCTGACGGCGAAACTGCCGATCCTGATCTACACGGGCGTGGATCTCTCGGCGGAGGAACGGACGACGCTTCACCGCCAGGTGCAAGGTATCGTGGGCAAACCGGCCTGCGAACAATTGCTGGCCGATCTCGCGCGTCTCGCCGGGCGGCAGCAGGAAAGGAGTTTAATATGAAAATCCTCATAGTTGAAGACACACCCATGAACTTGGAACTGGCAACCGACTTGCTGGAAGCCGCAGGCCACATGGTTCTGGCCGCGACCAGCGCGGAGGCCGGCTTCGAGATCGCGAAACGAGAACAGCCAGACTTGATCTTGATGGACATCAGTCTGCCCGGTATTGACGGACTGGTAGCCACCCACTTGCTCAAGGCCAACGACGCCACTCGATCCATTCCGGTCATCGCCCTTACTGCCCATGCCATGCAGGGCGATCAGCAACTCGCCCGGGAAGCCGGTTGCCTCGCTTACCTTACGAAGCCGTTCGACACTCGGACTTTCGTCCATTTTATCGAGACACTCCTTGCCACGAGTAAAACCCAGCCCACGCCATGAAAACAGAAGCCGTCGCCACGCCCTCGCCCTCATTCTCGTCCCAAGCCCGCATCCTCGTCGTGGACGACGAGCCGAAAAATCGCGAATTAATCCGCGACACGTTGGAGGTGCGCGGTTACGCAATCGAGGCAGCCGCCAGCGGCACCGAGGCTCTGGTCTGCATCGCCGCCGCACCGCCGGATGTGGTGTTGCTCGATGTCTCAATGCCGGGAATGGACGGGCTGGAAGTCTGCCGCCAGTTGAAGGGCGATCCGGTGACCGCGTCGCTACCGGTCATTATGGTTACGGCACATACGGATCGACGCGACCGGCTGGCCGGCATCGAGGCAGGAGCCGACGATTACCTCACCAAACCTGTTGACCTGCAGGACCTCTTGTTACGCGTCCGCAACGTGGTCCGGGGAAAACGCCTTGCCGACGAAGTGAAGGAAAATCTCCGGCGACTCCGGGAACTGGAGCATCTCCGCGACAGCCTCACGCACATGATCATCCACGACCTGCGCTCACCTCTGACCACAATCACCATGGGCCTGGAGATGATAAGAATGAGTGCGGCCAATTCAGATCGGAAATCTGAAGCGAAAATCGCGGAGGCAAGCTGTGCCAGTGCCGAGCAGATGAGCGAGATGCTCATTTCGCTCCTCGATGTAAGTCGATTTGAAGCCGGAGAGATGCCCCTCCAAAAAACCGCGACAAATTTGGCACCGATCCTCCGCGCTGCCCTCGAGTCCGTCCGCGATCTGGTGGCGACGCGACGGATCGCCCTGGAGGAATCGACTGGCGAAGCCACCGCCAGCTGCGATGGCAGCGTGGTGCGCCGCATTTTAATGAACCTGATCGGCAATGCGGTCAAGTTCACCCCGGCGGGCGGCAAAATACGGGTGTCGATGGCAACGGAAGGCACATTTGTGCGCGTAGGTGTTACAGACACGGGCGCGGGCATTGCGCCTGAGTTTCACGAGCGGATTTTCGAGAAGTTTGGCCAGGT
>JBBRFA010000065.1:0-19520 GCA_038225185.1 Chthoniobacterales bacterium | reverse complement strand
GCTGGCATCGACGGTGGGGATCGTGCCTGGTGGAGCGGTCTCTGGCTTGGTATAAACTGCGAGTCGAATGGTTTGAGCGGTGGGATCGAGCGAGATGGCGATGAAAGCCCACTGGCTGAGGATGAGAGGTTGGGAGGAGGTCACCGAAATTGTCGCAGTCGCGGTTTTCCAGGAAAATTGCAGTTTGCCATTGGCGAGGAGGAGAAGTTGATAGGAATCGCCTTTGGCGAGGAGACGTTGCTGGCGGGAAAGTTCATCGGGTTTATACCAGAGACTGAGTGTCTGGTCGCCTGCGAGGCGAACGATGGGGTGGTCTCTCACCGTGAACAGGGCCGGGGAACCGTAGAAGACTGCAAAACCTCGGTTGGGTGCAAAGCTGTAGTTAGCATTGTAATGATGGGAGATATAAGTCTGCCCTCTGTATCGTCCTTCCAAGTGATTGGCACTGGCGTATTCGTTGGCATCGTGCAATCTCCACCACGCGGCGAGTCCGCTTAATCTGGAACGTGGATCGGTGCCCCAGGCTTTTTCGTGACCATCCATTACGCCGTCTTCATCGGTGTCGAGATTATAGGGAAGGAGACTGGTTTGATATTCTTCGAGATTGGTGATGCCATCGTTGTCGCGATCGCTGCTGGCATCGTCGCTTTTTGGGTTTAACCCATTGGCTACTTCCCAGCCATCGGGGATGTCGTCGCCGTCGGTGTCGGGATCATCTGGCAAAGTGATCCAACCGGTTTCAGCTTGCGGGGAGAGGCCATCGCTATCTTCATCGACTGGATTGGCGAGGTGGTCGAGGTATTGGCCGTAGTTGTTTAGGCCGTTGCCCCAAGTGCTACCGATGAGTCCATCGATAAGGCGAGGATTGGATCCCTGGCGCACTTCCCAGCCGTCTGGGAGAAGGTCCGCATCGGAGTCTGGTATATTTGGGAAAGTATCGTATTGATATTCTTGAAGATTAGTGAGTCCATCACTATCGGGATCGAGGGTGGCATCGGCAGGGTTGAGCGGGTTGAGAGAGTTATCGAGTTCCCATTTGTCGGGGATCGCGTCGTCGTCGGTGTCGGGTTTGTTGGGGTCGGTGCGATGGAGGCGGATTTCGAGGCCATCGCTAAGACCGTCGCCATCGCTATCTACTTTCGTGGGATCTGAGCCCAAAGCGGCTTCTTCGGGATCACTAATCCCGTCGCCGTCGGAGTCTGGAGCGTGGGTAAAACGCCAGAATAAACTGGAAGGATTGGGCGGAATGGACTTGTTAGGCCCAGTGTAGGGCATGGTGAGTTCGAGAGGAGAATTGAGCGGGTTGGCAATCCATGGTAGAGGCAGGCTGGGTTGATAGCCATTGCCAAAAGCGATCCGATACTCGTCGGTGACGCCAAATTGATCGGCGTTAATGCGCTGAAGGGTAAAGTTGATCGGTGTGCCTTTTCTAATATAGATCGTGTTGTAAGCAGGAGCTTGGGCATTATTGGCGTTGTTGACAGGTTTTTCGGTTTCATTGAAAAAAACGCGCCATTTATCATCGACCCAATCGCGATCTTCGAGTTTTATGCGGACCTTCAAAAATTTATCGGCGTCGGAGACTTGATTCAAGGCAGAATCCGAATCCCAGTCGAGCGGATTAGTGCCAGGATGGTAGAGGCTTGGGGGACCGCCTTCTTCGCTATCGAGCAGACCGTCGCCATCGCTATCGTTGTCGCTGCGGCCGGTAAACTCAGCCACGGCACTCCCTGAGCGAGCTTCGACGAGAGTGGTAACTCCATTGCCCTGGGGCTGAAGAAAATGCACTTGCGCAAAACCATTGGCATCGGTCCTAGCTGTAAAGGTGACCACCTGCGCTGCTTGAAATGTCTTGGTTGCCACCAGCTTGCCGCTACCCAGTAAAACAGTAAACTTGACGGGCGCATTGGCGATGGCGTGGTAAGGATAGGTGGTGCGGTTAATGACGCGCACTTTTAAGGGATACGGGTTGAATTGACCGGCCAGGACGGTTTGCTGGTTGCCATCGAAGATCAAGATGACGGGGGCGACGCTGTTGTAAAAGTCGGTGGGATTGCTTCCGTTCAAAAATTCCTGGCGATTGGTGAGTCCATCGCCATCGAAATCGGCAGTGGTCAGGACTTGTGAGACGTTAGTTATTGCGTCGTTGGAATCGGCGTCGATGATTTGCTGTTCCCAGGCGTCGGGCAGGCCATCGCCATCGCTATCGGAGGGGTCCACATATTCATCGGCACCGATGTCGGCCAGGCCTTGGTTACCAGGGCGGGCATCGCCGTCAAAATCGGAGACGAGCGGTAATTCCAAGGCGGCATCTCGTGCGGGCGAATTGGCCGATAGATGGTAATCGCCATTGCCAAGGAAGAGTGGGTTGCTGTTGATATTCCCGCTATTGGCGGCAGCACCTTCGAGAATATTAAAGCGGGCGTAGGAATTGGTAATTTGATGAATTTGCGCGGCATTAGACCCGGTATTACCCCAGATGATGTTGTTGCGCACGTCGGGCATGACGCCTTGGATGGCGCTTAAACCGCCGCCATTTCCGCCAGTGGCATTGTTGCCCACCACGGTGTTGAACCAAAACTGGGCGTTGCCCCCGGCAAAAAGCACTCCCCCACCCCGGGCGGCGGAGTTGCCGAGAATGAAGTTATTTTGCACGCGCGAACCATCGGCGGTTTTCAGATAAAGACCACCCCCGCCATTGCTGGCACTGGTGGAGACATTGCCAATGAGGATGTTATCTGCGATAAGGGCACGCCCTGTGGGAGCATCGATTCGTAAGCCTGCGCCAAACCAAGTGGTGGATGCGTTGCGAACGGTGAACCCAACGAAACTGGTTTTTTGGAAACCATAAAGCCTTACCACGGAACTATTTGCCGATTGGCCTTCGATGATAGTTTGTGCCGCACCTGCCTCGCTAAAGAAATGGATGGTATTTTTACCGGAGCTAAAAGGGCGTTCGTTGTAAGTGCCTGGACGCACAAAAATGGCGACAACCTCGGTTGGTCCGACGTAGTTTATCGCCGCCTGAATGGTTTTAAATGGACGCGCCAGTGTTCCCTCCTGCAAAGTGCCGGTGTAGGCAGCATCGACAATGAGCCGGGCGGGGCTGGCAACATTCTGAGGGTGGGAACCGATCCAGTATTCTTCGTAATTGTTAATCCCGTCGGCATCGGAGTCGGCACGGGCATCGGTGTTATCAAGAGGATTGAGTTGGTGCTCGGTCTCCCAGAGATTGGGAATACCATCGAGATCGAGGTCCTCCGCCTCATTGACCAGTGCTCCAAAAATAAGATCGACATAATCGGGACGGTCGATGAAAGGGTTGCGATTTTGCTGGTAGAGACTGTAGATCAAGGCATTGCGAAGACGTTCCTCTTCGCTTACCGGATCGGCTTGGTGCCATTGGACCAGTGTGGAAAGCACGGCCATGCTGGAAGAATTAACAATGCCATTATCCAAGGCGAGATCGGTGGGATTGCCATCGCCGCCATTGTAGCGGATATCCATGTAAAAAAGGGCACGGGCAATATCGCCCCGTTCGTCGATGGAAGGTTGCCAGGAATCGGTGTCGGCACTGGTATCGGCTGCCGCCAGAGCTGTGGCGGGCGATACGTAATTGGGATCGGATAAATTACTTATATCGAAAAACTTGTCGCCGCGGGCGGAATTGATCGTGCTGTAAGTGGGACGCAGATTAAACAAATCGGCCCGGGCAGTCGAATTGAGATCCACCCCACGATTGACCGGCCAAAGATGCTCCCGATTCCAACTGGTGGCCGTTTTAGGAACAGATACGCCCGTAAAGGTGAGTCGGATTTTTGTGGAATCTGTCGGGTCTTGAAACAGATTTTGCAGAGCTGCCCAGGTATCGGTGTTCGTAGCCGAACTGTAAGGCAGGGCGGTGTGGTTGCCAACGATCCCATGGAGAGCCAACGATAACTCGTCACCGGTGAGGCCGATGGTCGAGGAATAATAGTTGGCAGGTGGATCGTAAACGGGCGAAGTGGAAGCAGCCGCAAAAGTAAAATCATCGATAGCAAAACCGTGATCGGACCCTGCATCGTCAGAATCGGTAAAGCGCAACCAAAGGGATGTGCCTGGGAGCCAATTGACATTGGAAACGGTCACGGGACCGGAGCCGATTTTGTGGGCGACAAGATTTCCATTTCGAAGGCCCGCAGTGCCACCGGTGACGGGAGAGGTAAAACTGAGCGCGGGCACGGCGATGTAAGTGCCTCCTTTTAAAGTAGTTCCACCGATCCGATATTGGAAAGTGAGAGATTGCGCCGCTGCTGCGGAGTTGCGCCATTGTTCCCCTGTGTAGCTGATCGTGAAGCCAGTAATAGTGGTCGAAGTATTGTTAATGGCCTGGAGACCATAATAGTAAGTCGTCCCACCCGATGCTATGGAGCCAAGACCGCGATCCGTCGAGCCTGCGGAACCGAAGCTGTAAATGTTACCAGTGGTGGTGGAACCGGTGGAAATGCCCAAAGTAACATTGGCACCGTTAAAACTGGTGGAACTGGAGTTGACATACCATCCAGGCAGCGTGGCGTTATCGGACCAGGTAAAAGTGGAACCACTATTGGGCAAAGCGTCGAAATCCTGAACGTAAGTGGTCTCCTGAGTATCGTAACTCAATTGCGCCAGCGCCTTGGGGAGCACAGTGAAGAAGATGCTTGAAATTCCTAACAAAAGAAGACCAAAGCGGAGTGCGGAGTGCGGAGTGCGGAGTGCGGAGTGCGGAGTGCGGAGTGCGGAAAGCGGAGAGCGGGATTAGTGTCGTTGTTTTGAGACTGGGTAATCAGAAAATTGCTCATGTTGTATTGATTAGCCGAAAAGTTAGCTTTACGTCAAAATAAAAATGAAACTTTTTTTAAGCTGTTAGTGGGTCATCGCTATTTACACGTTTCGCCGGTTTTTTTAAGACGTTCACAAGTCGTTAATTACGAGCAGGTTGGAATGCCAGTCGGATGCAATTGTGATCCGTTAATATTCTTTTTTTAGATTCCTGCGAGGCGGCTCTCAGGGTCGCAATCCAGAATTTTTGCTGTTACATTTTCAGAAGTAATGTCATTCATCATGCATGAGCTTATTTGACACAATTTTATCCTCCATTAACGATCCTTCCCGCAAGACGCAGGCGTCCGATCTCTCGGGGTTGCTTGCGGCCTTCACCAAGGGGACTTCCAACCAGGCTGGTGCCCCGGCATCGTCCTCCGTCGATCTCGCCGGGGTCGTGGGCAGTTTGTTAAAACCGGTATTGAAACAGACCCAGGCGCAAAGCGGCCTCCAAGGCGTGGATTCGCTCCTCGGTTCCCTCCAAAACAATGCGTCACCCGCAGGCTTGAAAAATATTCTCGGTGCCTCGCAAGTGGATCAAATCGTGGGGTCCGCCGCCCAAAAAACCGGCCTCAACGCCCAGACGATTCTTGGCCTGCTCCCGACGGTCCTGCCAGCGGTAATCGGTTTGTTGCAATCGGGCAAAAGCACCGGAGCCTCCGGAGCAGCCTCGCTGGGAAATAACCCGATCCTAACGCAATTTCTCGATTCGGATGGGGATGGCGATGTGGACATGGCGGATCTCTTGAAATTGGGATCGAAATTTTTGAAAAAATAACGCGCCAGATCCTAGTGTCTCCTGCGGTTTGAATGGGGAAAATTCTTCCTTCGCTGGAGCGCGGAAGGTTTATGTTCTAACGGGAGGATTTTCGCGAGCGAAGACGCCAGATGTCGCGCATCATGCGCAGGCTATCGCGGACGATGTGGACTTTGCTATCCACAGAATTTTGCCAAACGACCGGTAACTCGACGATGCGCAGATCGCGTTGGCGCGCGAGAAGGAGGATTTCCACGTCGAAGGCAAATCCATCGAGTGTCTGGAGAGAAAATAATTCCCGGGCCACCTCGCGGCGAAATGCCTTGAATCCGCATTGGGTATCGCGCCACGGGATGCCGGAAAAAAGCCGCACCAGATGATTGAACGTCTGCCCCATGCTGCGGCGGAGCCAACCTTGGGCGGTGACGATGTCGCTCTCGGGATGCTGACGACTCCCGATGAGAATCGACGCCGCGGGGGTGCGATCAAAAAAATCAAGAAACGTGGTCACAGATTGAAGCGGAACGCTGAGATCGGCATCCATATAAAAGACAATCTCCCCTTCGGCAGCCAGCATCCCGGTTTTTACGGCGTGGCCTTTGCCGCGTTGGGCGGGTTGCGCGAGCACACGCACGTGGGGGTGACGAATGGCAAATTCCTCCGCGATGGCGAGGGTGCGATCGGTGCTTTTTTCGATCACGAGAAGGATTTCGGCCTCTTCAACCCTGAAAAACCGGGTCAATTCTTCAAGGGATTGTCCGAGGCGTCCGGCTTCGTTGTAAGCAGGAATCACGATGGATAAAGAGGGCCGTTTCGTCGGTAACATGGTGGGCGATGCAACTTGTCAACCCCCGGCCCCAGATTGTCGAAAGAAATCAGCGGGGATGGAAAATGGGATTTCAAACCATAGATACTGCGTTTAAGGTGAAAGATGTCCTACTGGATTTTCCACCTGGTTTTTATGTTGCCGGTCATCGGCGTGCTCTTTTATTTGAACCGGCGGTCGGGTGCGCAGGTTTTTCCTGCGACTGGCTGGGGTTTTGCGGTGATTGTGGCGATTGCACTCGTTTACACGACGCCGTGGGATAATTATCTCGTCTGGCGTGGAGTCTGGTCTTACACCAACGACCGGATTACGGAGTCGCTCCGGATCGGTTGGGTGCCCCTCGAGGAATATTGTTTTTTTATTCTGATGCCATTGCTCACCGGCCAGTATTTGCTTTTTTTTGCGCGGCGCCATGCCGGGGACCTCGTTGATTGGACGGTGCGAACGACACCGGGCTGGTCAGTCCGGCTCGGCGGGGCAGCCTTTTTTCTCGTTATCGGCTTGCTTGGGGTGCTGTCATTGTGGAGCGGCGGGCGATGGACGTATCTTGGCCTCATTCTGGTCTGGGCTTGTCCGGTTCTAATTGGTCAATGGATTTACGGTGGCGACCATCTTTGGCGGGCTGGGAAGGTTTACCGGGCGACGGCGATAGCATCCACCGCTTATCTCTGGGTGGTGGATTGGATTGCAATCGATTGGCAAATCTGGCATATTTCCCCCAAATTTTCGAGCGGATGGAATTTGATCGGACTGCCATTTGAGGAGGCGGTTTTTTTTCTCATTACCAACCTGCTCATCATTCAGGGTCTGCTGCTTTTTTTTGAGTTTGTCATCACCAGAAGACGGAAAGCACTGGTATGAGGAGGGAATCGGGCTGGGTCGCTGTGCTGATAGCGTCGGCTGTGGTAATGAGCCTTGCCGATACGGGCGGCTTTCTTCCAAAACAATGGTGGTATGTGCCTTGGGGACTTAGTCTGGTGCTTTTCGGGTTGCCTCACGGGGCGATCGATCATGAAATTGTGATTCGCCTTTGGCACCCGCAACCGCCTCCCCGATGGGCCTTGCCGGTGACTCTGGCGGCTTATCTTTTGTTGTCCTTGATCGTGCTCGGCGGATGGTTTGCTGCGCCTGCACTGGTGTTTGGGGGATTTATTTTGCTGACAACCGCGCACTGGGGTCTGGCCGACCTTTGGTGGTCCTGGCACCGCGACCCGCCTGCGCTGGCCTTGCGCTTGCACCGGATTATTTTTGCCCTTTGGCGAGGCACTTTGCCCATGCTGATGCCGCTGGTGGTCGATCCACACTTTTATCGGGTGGTGGCCGAATCGACCTGCAATCTTTTTACGCGTGAGCCATTCGATTTTGGCTGGCTGGAATCCGATGTCACCCGTCAGAGCGCCTTGGCAACCCTGGTGGTGCTCGGCACGGCTGATCTCGCCTTTTCCTGCCGCGCCCTGCGGCGAAGCGTGCTCAATCTGGTCGAGGGATTGGGGCTGGTTTTGTTCTTCAGTGTGCTACCGGCCATTGCCTCGATTGGGCTTTACTTTGCTTTTTGGCACGGGCTTCGTCACATCCTGCGCCTGCGGGGCATGACACATTTGACGTGGCTCCGTTTTATCGGACATGCCACGCCGGCTACGATTGGGGCGGTGGTGATGCTGGGGCTGCTGGCCTGGCGGGTGCCATTGAGCGGACATGGGGAACCTCTTCTCGGCGTGTATCTCGCTCTTATTGCCGCTTTGACGGTGCCGCACGCGCTGGTCGTGAGCTGGCAAGACCTCCGCGATGGGCTTTGGAAATAATTTTTATTTTTATTGGTTTTTAATGCAACCGAAGAATAGGGTTCATTCGATTAGTGATAAGAAATTAACCACTAAAACAAAAAACCAGCCCCAAATTAAATTATGCCTGAATTAACCATTGGTCAGTATCAACTCATTGCCAACATGCTTTCGCTAGCCATAGCGAGCATGTTTGCTTCATTCGTATTCTTCGTGCTTGTCAAGAACGAAGTTTCCGCCCGCTATCGCGGTTCTGTTATCGCCTCATCTCTAGTAGTCTTTATTGCGGGCTACCATTACTACCGTATTTACGGAAGTTGGGAGGGTGCCTATGCACTGGCCGAAACCGGGTCTTATGTCGCCACGGGCAAACCCTTTAATGATGCCTATCGTTATGTTGACTGGCTCCTGACGGTGCCTCTTTTGATGGTTGAATTGGTCATTGTTCTCGGTCTCGCAAAGAAAGAAACCGGTGCTTTGATTGCAAAACTGGGCATCGCCGCTTTCCTCATGATTATTTTGGGATATCCGGGTGAAATCGATAAAACCAGCACCGAACTATTCTCGAATCGTGGCTTGTGGGGTTTCCTGAGTTCCATTCCGTTTGTTTACATTTTGGTCGTTTTGATCGGTCAGATCAAGTCAGCCATGGCACGGACTACACCTCAAATCGCTGTATTGCTCCGCAATGCCGCATTGCTCACGTTGTTCACATGGGGCTTTTATCCAATCGCCTACATGGCTCCGTTTTACGGATTCTCCGGTGCCAATGCCGAAGTCGTTCTCCAAGTTGGTTACAGCATTGCCGACATCGCTGCGAAATGCGGTTATGGCTTGCTCATCTATCGGATCGCTGTTCTCAGAACCGAGGCGGAAGCTGTGAGTTAATCGCTCTCAAATAAAAATTATAAGGCGCACCTGGGTTGAAAATCCGGGTGCGCCTTTTTTTTACTTTTGGAACAGGGCTCACACTCTATAAAAAGTAGGAATCGCGATGGACAAAGAGGGCTGTTTCGTTGGTAAAATGAATGGCAATGGAACATGGTGCGTCGGACTTAAAATTGTCGAAGCAAAACGCCTTTGCGGCCTCTAACGCACCGTTTTTGCATTGGCCGCGCTGGACGCCGTGGGTGATTCTGCTCGTGGCGGCTTTTTTCCGTTTAGCCTGGCTGGATGTAAAACCGGCGCATTTCGATGAAGGGATCAATGGATTTTTCGTGGATCGGATGACGCGTCAGGGATTTTATCATTACGATCCGACGAATTACCACGGACCGCTGCATTTTTACGTTCAGTTTGTGGCGCAGACGTTGGGGGGGCGCAATCTCTGGGCATTGCGTCTGCCGGTGGTGTTGGCGGGCCTGGGCACGGTGTGGTTGGCGTGGGGGTATCGGCGTTTTTTTGGGAATCGCGCGGGAGCGATTTTTGCAGCCGGACTGGCCGTCTCGCCGGGGTTTGTCTTTTACGGGAGATACGCGATTCACGAGACGTGGCTGGTGCTTTTTTTAATGCTTCTGCTCTGGGGCGTGCTGGAGCTTTGGCGGGCAGGTTCGCGAAGTGGTCTGGCGGCGGTGTTGATCGGAGTGACGGGCTGTGTGCTGACCAAGGAGACCTATCTTATCCACTGGATCGGCCTGGCTCTGGCCTTCGCCGTGTGGAAAGCGTGGGGCTTGGTGGTGAAAACATCGGATAGCATGCCTTGGGCGAAACCCGTCTGGACACGGCTGGATGCGATCCAACTCGGCACCTGGTCCGCGTTTGCGCTGGTGTTTTTTTACTCGGGAAATTTTTTCGACTGGCCGGGACTCAAAGGGTTGGTGACGACGTTCGAGGCCTGGATGCACACGGGGTTGAAAACGGGCGATCACGTCAAGACGGCGCAACAATGGGGGCCGGTGAATTATTATTGGCTCTATCTGGCGTGGCTCTATGAACCGTTGATGCTTGCGGGAGTGTTTCTGGGCGTCTGTTCGTTGGGAAAACTACCTTCGCAAGTGCGTTTTTTTGCCTTGTATGGGCTGGCGTGTCTGTGTGGCTATTCGTTGATAGATTACAAGACGCCCTGGTGCATGGTGTCGCTGGCCTGGCCGTTTTATTTGCTGGCGGGGGTGCTGCTGGATCGGTGTCGGCGGGGAAAAACCGTCTGGCTGATCGCAGGAGCGGGGATGGTCTTGTTCAGCTTCACGATTGCGCGGTCGATCCATCTTAATTTCTTCGATTACGATGATGACCGGGAGGAATACGTTTATGTGCAGACGTCTCGGGAACTGGAGCGGCTCACTGGGCCGATTGCGTCGTTGATCAAGCGCGACCCGGCCATGCTACAAATCCGTGGCCGGGTAGTTCTACCGAGCTATCATCCCCTGCCCTGGATCTTTGGGGATTTGCGGGGGGTGAGCTATCCCAAGCCCGGGAGCTTTTCTGAAAATGAGGATGCGGATTTTATTGTTTGTTCGAGGCAGAACGCGAGCGGATTCGAGGCGCGTTTGAAGGAGGCATATTACCGGGTGCCGTTCCGCTTGAGATCGGGCATGGAGTCGTGTGTGGTCTATTTTAACGCCCAGATTTTTGAGCCGGAATTTGACTTCCGGGAGCCGGATTTACCGGGGAGGGAGTAGGGCGGAATTGATAGATTTCCCCCCAGGTGCCAGCGGCGACGAGATCGGCGATGGCGGGATCGGCGACCCATGGTTTTTCGCTTACGGGCCAGCGTTGCTCCTCGGCTTTTCCCCAGAAAACAAGATCGATGCCAAGAGCGCGCCGGGCATTTTCCCAATCGGTGCCGCCGGTCATGAATTGGTCCATGAGTTTTTTATGGGCTTGATAGGCAACACCGTGGCCGACCATGTGCCCGTGATACCCCACAGCGAGGCGGCGCCCGCAAAAAACGAGGGGATGCGCATATTCGGGGGCGGATGCAAAGACGCTTTGGATGGGGAGATACCGGATGGCGGCATCGATCTCCAGCACGTCGGGGAGCGATGCCAGTTTGTAGCCGACCTCGGTGCGACCGAGTCCGCCCCAGAGTGAGACGAAACCGGAACTAAAAAGGAGCAGGCAGACCACTGTGCGCACGGAGTTGTTGCAGTGGTTGACGAGGGTTTGCCAGAGCCACGGAAGAAAAACCAGGTAGCTCCAGAGCATGAGTTTGGTGTTATCCCAGATCCAGGGGGAGAATTTGAAAAATAACGTGGCGACAAAGACCAGCAACGCGGGCCAAAGAAAACGCAGCGCGGATTGCGCATCGGCTTTTTCCACAGGCAGACCAGAACGTCTTTGTCGGCAGAGGAAATAGACTAAACCCACGAAAAAAACCGGCAACGCTCCGAAATTGAGCACCCAATAATTAAAGCTGAATTCTTTCCCCTGCATCCAACCCGGAACCCAGGCAATCGCCCCACCAGCTTGGAAACCATTGCTGATCCACCAGATTAACCAGGTGGCGGGGATGAACGAGGCACCGACCAAACTCCAAAGCCGGGCTCGACGCACCCCGAAAAGGGCCAGCCAGCCCAGCACCACCGAGAGAAATAAAAACGTGTGCAGATGAAATAGCGGCATCGTGCCGTAAATCAGCCATTCGAGCCAGAAAGGCAGGCTTTTCGCCGGGCGTTCGTCGCGACTATGCATCCGCCGCCAATGCACCAGCAACAACAAGCCCGCCGGCAAAGCGTAAAGAAATCCCCGTTGCGTAACAAACAAAGCCAGGGGGATGCTTTTCCAATCCACTCCCTGTTGATAATCCTGCCACACGCCGGTGCTGAAAAACACCAGCCCGGCGGCTCCTCCATTGAAGAGAAAACCCGCCATGCCAAAAGCCCGCCCCCAGCGATAGAGCGCGATGGCAGTCGCCGCAGTGCCAAGCAGCCCGGTCAAAATCAATGCCGGCCAAAGCGGATATCCGCACACGTCGAGCAGCGCGTTAAAATAATCGACTCCAAACGGATATCCCATTCTGGCTCCCGAATGAAACGGATTATCCGGCCAGAGCGTCGCGCCCTGCGAGAAGAAGCGGATGTATTGAATGTGCAACGGCAGATCACCCAAATTATTGCGGGAGAGCACAGCGATGTATTCGCCTTTTTGAAAAACAAGCCAGAGAAACGCTCGCAAGCCAAACAGCGCGAAAGCGATCCAGACCGCCCCCCGCCAGAACCAATGTCCATCCTGCACGGGATCGTGATGGCGATCTTCGAGATTCACCCAACGAATGCTGCCCACAGCGGTCGCGACTCCCAGCAGCAGGGAGAAAACCGCCACCCCACGCGTGAGGCCGCCCCAGGATAAAAGGAAAGCCGTCATGGTGCTCACGAGCAAAAAAACGACCCAGGCAACCCAGCAGGATTCGAGAAAACGACGCAGCAATGGCATGGTGCCATCATCATTTGCATTCGCGGCCCGGGTGCAAGCCCTTGTTTGCTGGCACAAAAGCGAAATCCGGATAAATTTCCGACAAAATGTCGAGCGGCCCCTCTTCCCTGGAAAAATTACGCGAGCGCATCGCCCGCTCCGGCGGCTGGTGGCCTTTCGAGCAATTCATGGCCACGGCACTTTACGATCCCGTGGAAGGTTACTACACAGCGCGGGTGCGCCAGGTCGGACGCACCGGAGATTTTTCCACCTCGGCGACGCGCGAATCGATTTTGGGACGCGCCCTGGCCCGATGGGCGATGCGGCAGAAAAAACGTTTGCCAGCGGCCCATCCCTGGCAACCGTGGCACCTTATCGAAGTGGGCGGCGGCAATGGTGATCTGGCATTTTCGATTTTGCACGCACTCGGCTGGTTGGGGCGGCTGGGACTCACCTATCATTTGGTGGAAATCTCCCCTCCCCTGCGCGCCCTCCAGGAAAAGGCGCTGGCGGGTTTCCAGGTCTGCTGGCACAGCGATGCTGCTGGGGCGTTGACGGCTGCAAAAGGATGCGCGCTGCTTTTTTCCAATGAACTCGTGGACGCCTGGCCCTGCCGCCGTTTTCAGAAAAGCGGAGGTGCCTGGGAAGAAATCGGCCTGGGCTGGAACGAAAATGGCCCGGTGGAAATCACTCATTCGCCGTCTTTGGACGATCCGATTTTTCAGATCAGCACCGGCTTTGCCCTCGCCGGTGCTGGCACGATAGAGGTGCAAAGTGCCTATCGCGCGGAGCTGGCAGAGATCGCAAAACGGTGGACTCATGGGGTGATGCTAACCATCGATTACGGGGAGCGTTACCCGGCGCTCTATCACCGCCAACCGCAGGGCACGGTGCGCGGGTATTTTCATCATCAGGAAATGCGCGGTCCCGATCTTTACCAGCGCATGGGCTGGCAGGATGTCACTGCCGACGTGAATTTTTCCGACCTGGAAAACTGGGGTGCGGAATTGGGCTGGAAGAACGAAAGTCTGGTCAATCAGCGAGTGTTCATCGTGGGCGAACTCGGTGTTACCATCCCGAAAACCACCCACGAGGCGCGGCTGCTCGACCCGGTGGGGGCGGGTGGTTGCTTCCAGGTGCTCCAGCAAAGCCGGGGCTTGCTATGAAAAAAATCCATCGTTAACCTAGATTTCCGGTCGGAGATTTGCTTGAATCCTTCGAAGCGACGCAATGATCTCCCTTACTCTGCCCAATCCACGTAAAATGCGCATCGCCGTGGTCTCGTCGATTGACTGTCGCACCCCGCCACGTCACTCGGGCACGCGCGAGGCCATGGCGTCCAGTGTGGCCGAAGGTTTGGTGGACAAAGGAGCCCAGGTAACCCTTTTTGCCACGGGCGATTCCCTTACCAAGGCAAAACTGCGGTCGATTTGTCCACGTCCGCTGCGGGAGGATGACGCGCTCGATCCCTCGGTTTGGAACGTTCTCCATCTCTCGGAGGTGTTTGCCCGGGCGCATGAATTCGACGTGATCCATTGTCACACCGATTACACCGCCCTGGCTTATGCAGATCTGATCGATACCCCGATTGTGCTAACCATGCACGAAATGCCCACCGCGCGACAATTACCGCTCTATCATCGGTATGCAAACCGGGCCACCTACGTCGCGTTGAGCGATTATGGCAAGGTGCCTGGAGTTAACTATCACGCCACGGTGGCACCGGGAGTGTCGCTGGAGGATCACAAATTTTATCCTCACACAGGCGAATACATCCTGTTTGTCGGCAGCATCGCCCCCAATCGGCGCATTGAGGAAATCATCCAGGCAGCCAGGGAAACCAACCTGCCATTGGCGATTGGTGGTCCGGTGGAAAATCGCGATTATTTTGAGGCCACCATCGAACCGCTGGCCGCGCAGGGAAAAATCGTTTACCTCGGGCCGATCAGCCCGGAGCGACGCAACGATATTTTCGGCAAAGCCATCGCCGTGGTCCATCTGAGCGGCGTGCCGCAAACCTTTCGCCTTTCATTGATCGAAGCCATGGCCTGCGGCACACCGATCATCGCTGGCCGGCTCGGGGCCAATCCGGAGATTGTGCTGCATCGCAACACGGGTTTTTTAGTGAGCAAACACTCCGAACTTCTCGAAGCACTCGCCCAGGTGCGTTTACTCGACCGCAAAAAAGTGCGGCAGCGTGTGCTGGATCAATTTAGCCAGATCGGCATGGTCACCCAATATCTGCGCATTTACGATGCGGCGATTCGTCGCGCCCAGGAGCACATTCGGCTCGAAGAAGAACAAGTCCGCAACGGCGGCGCCTCCTAACATTGCTGACCCGGACCTGCCGTCTGCCAGAAAAATTACCACCCTAGCAGATAGGCAAAAATTAGCGGCGCAACGATGGTGGCGTCGCTTTCAATAATGTATTTGGGCGTGTCCTGAGCCAGTTTGCCCCAGGTGATTTTTTCATTCGGGACCGCCCCGGAATAACTGCCATAACTGGTGGTGGAATCGCTGATCTGACAGAAATAACCCCAGAGCGGCACCGTGGTTCTTTCCAAGTCCTGATGTAACATGGGCACGACGCAGATTGGGAAATCGCCCGCGATCCCACCACCGATCTGAAACATCCCGAGAGAGGACGTTTTGGTGGTCTCGGTATAAAATTCTGCCAGCCAGGTCATAAATTCGATCCCGGTGCGCACCGTGTGGACGTTTTTCACCTCTCCCCGGATCACCGCGGCGGCATACATGTTCCCCAGGGTCGAGTCCTCCCAGCCTGGAGTGACGATGGGCAGGTTTTTTTCCGCTGCGGCCAGCATCCAGGAGTTTTTGGGGTCGATCTGATAATATTGCTCGTATTTGCCGCTCCGCAGCACTTGATAGAAAAATTCGTGGGGAAAATAACGTTCCCCTTTCGCATCGGCGCTGGTCCACACCTCCAGCATGGCGTCTTCCATGCGACGCATGGCCTCCATCTCGGGAATGCACGTGTCGGTCACCCGGTTCATGTGACGCTCCAGCAAAGCCTGTTCGTCCGCAGGAGACAAATCGCGGTAATTAGGCACACGCTCATAAAAATCGTGGGCGACAAGATTGAAAACATCTTCCTCCAGATTCGCTCCCGTGCAGGTGATGAGACTTACTTTATCCTGGCGAATCATTTCGGCGAGCGAGAGACCGATTTCCGCCGTGCTCATCGCTCCGGCGAGGGTAATCATCATTTTTCCTCCGGCGGCCAGATGAGCTTCGTAACCCTGGGCGGCATCCTTCAGCGCGGCGGCATTGAAATGGCGGTAGTGATGATCGATGAAAGAACGAACGGGAGAAGGCATGGCAATAAAAAAAGGTCGTCTCATTATGTGACGTGTTGTCGGGCAGGCGCAAGTGTCTTTGGGGAAAACTTCGCGAAGATCAACCCGTGTTGCTGCCACGGATTTCGTTTTGCAGCTTTGCAAGCTCCTCTTTAGAAATGCCATGGCTTATTTCCACTTGAAGCTTGCGCCGCAGATATTCCTCAAAGGAAAGCCATTCCCCGTCGAGTTCGATGGTTTTGGACCAGGCGCAAACGGTCACGATTTTTTGTAATCGATCGATTTTTCGCACCAGCCAGACGAGCAGAAGCACCACCAGGCAATTGACGATGACAATCGCGACGATCACGCGATCGATATTCTTGACTTCATCTGCTTTCCTGGCTTGGCGATCTTCGAGTATCTTTCGTTCGTGCTGCTGCATTTCTGCAAAATAAGATCTCACCCGATCCATCGCATCCATCCCTCGATCCGTTAAAAAGAACGCTGTCGCAGCATCGCGCTGGCCACTTCTTGCCAGATCTACGACGCGTTTCATCAGATCCAGTTTCTCCTGTATGACTAGATTGGCTCGGGTAAAAAGTCCCTGCTGCAACAGTCTCTCCTCCGTCAATTCCTGTAAAGCTGCCAGCTCTTGTTCGATTCTGGTTTCGCCTTCCAGATAAGGCTTCAGATATTTATCCCGGTTGGACAGAAGATAGCCACGGCTCCCGGTCTCCATGTCTTTCATGGTCGAAAGCACACGTTCGAGCGCGTTTTGCATGGCCAAAGTCTCCTCCACCCAACGATAGGCCTGCCCCGAGTTTTTCGATTGATAATAAGCCAGGCCAGACACCGCAAACAACAGCAGCGACAAGACACCTATCACCAGGTAAAAAAGGCGGGAACTTTTTGACTGCCTTGAGCCGGATGATAATGACATTGCTGAAAATGAAACGCAGACAGGCGCAAGCCATCGTCATCTCAATAAAGTGGAGAAACCGACGCAAATGAGCGATCCGGAATCCGAGTATCGGAGGGCGAGATTACTGCAAGATACTTGTGTAAACGGGCCATGTCGCAGGGTCAACGGAAATCAACCTTTCGCTGGCGACAACCGCACTCCGTAACGCTGCAAAAAACGCTGCTCGGCCTCCGGCGTGCAAATCAAAATGATCTTTTCCCCCGCGCGCATCACTTCACCTGCGGCAGGGTTGATTTTTAATCTCGACCCTGTGCTGAGCGCCACCACACTGCAGCCGGTTTCCTGCGGAATGGACGCCTCCGCCAGACTCCTGCCCACGAGGTGCGAAGGGACCTCCGTCTCGCACACTTGCAAACCTTCCGCCACCATCAGGACGTCGGTCCGCTTCAAACAGTTAAAAATCGCCGTCGCTCCCATCCAGGCATAGGACAACACAAAATCCGCCCCGGCTCGATGTAAAGTGGAGACGTTACGCTCCAGCACCGCACGGCTGATAATCTGCACATCGGGCCGCAGACGACGGCAATAAATCGTCAGATAAATATTTTGATCGTCATCATGCGGGGTAATCAAAATCGCCGGGCACTCGCGCAACCCTGCTTTTTCCAAAGTCGCAAGATCGGCCGCATCGCCCAGAATGGTTTTTTCGGCATTTCGCAACCGGTCGGCCCGGGTCTCGATAATCCGATAATCCACCTCCCGCTCCTCCAGCATGGCGGCGGCCGCACGGCCCACCCGGCCTCCGCCAATGATGATCACCGGTGCCGTGCTGACGTGATAAATGCAAAACAACTCATTGTAACGATCCAACTGATCCTGCGATCCCGCCAGCACAAGCACCGAGTAGGCATCGATCTTCGTCGTAGCCGTGCCCACCTCGAATTTTCCCCTTCGCCACACCCCCACGACATTTACGCCAGCGTATTCTCTTAGTCGGCTTTGCGCCAAATTTCTGCCCTCCAACGGCGTTCCCGCAGCCGTGGCCTCAGCGATCAACACCTCGCCAAATTGGCCGATCACGTGCGCCCTGGCATCCACTCCGATAATGCGTCGCGCCAAAGCCTGTCCCATCATCTGCGCCAGTTGCAACACATCCGAGCTACCAGCCAGACTCAACACATCCAGCGACACATCCGAGTTGGCCGTGGACACAATCGGCACCTTCTCCGACAGTTCGCGCACCGTAAAAGCCACGTTCGTATTTTCAAAATCCGATCCCGTCAACGCCACCATCGCCGCCCGCTCCGCCCGCGCAAGTCGATACGTCTCGGGACGATCCACCTCGCCAAAAAGCACTTTTATTCCCAAATCATGCAACCGCAATGCCTCGTTTAACTCTTTCACGATCAACACATACGGATAGCCGTAATTATCCAGCTTGCGCATTAACGAAGCCGTCACCGGATCATAAGCCGTCAGAATTACATGCCCGCTGGTCGATTCCGGTAAATGACGCGGCGCCCGCGCCTCCGCCTGCGCCTGCATCCACGGAGCATAAAAAAACTCAATAAACGTAAAAGGCAGCAGCACCAGCAGAAATAGCATTCCCGAGATCAACACCACCACCGAAAACACCCTCCCCAGGTCGTTCGTAAAAGTAATGTCACCAAACCCCAGCGTGCTCATCACCGTCATCGTCCAGTAAAACCCGGTGAGCCAGCTATGCTTCTGCCCTTCGAGTTCCATAAAAATATGGAAGAGCACACTGTAAACCAACACCAACGCGCCGAGCACCAGCAGAAAACGTGTCAGCAACCGCACATTCCGTTTGCTGGTCGATTGCCTGACAAAAAAAGTGAGCTGAGAAGTAAATGCTTTCATTTGATGGTGAGTGCGCTGGCCAGAAGGTTCCGCCATAAGCCGACACTCGGTTTCCGTCAACTTACCGACACCGCGTCGCCTTGGAAAATAAAATGTCTCCAGCGGGAATCGAACCCACATCTAGAGTTTAGGAAACCCTCGTTCTATCCGTTGAACTATGGAGACAAACAATTGATTGCGAGCGACTTGCACCGAACCTTTAGCCCCTCATTTGGGAGCTTTTAGCCCCACACACATACCCTACCTCCAAGGTTGCCGGTTCATCAAGTGCAAAGGTTTAAGTGGAATTCAGACCTTTTCCCAAAGTGCGTGATGAAAACGATGAAAGACCTGTCTCATAGCCGGGCCACATCCTGCTCGGGCACGCCGGAGAAGAAAACCGAGAGGCCGATGTTCTCGGCGATGGTCTCGAAAAGGTCGAGGTAAAAAGCGAAATCGTGGCGGCTCTGGTAAAGCTGGAGATCGGCCCGGACGCTGGCATTTTCCTTTGTGGGATCGAGCGAGAAATTATGAACGAAGCCGATGATCTGGCCGATGCCGGTCCAGTGGTCGGCTTTGACTTTGACGCCGCCCCGGAATTGCTTTCATGCGGCTTTCACCTGGACGAGCACGGTGCGGATGATGAGCTGGCAGTGACCTTTGGCGAGGCCCTCGGTGATGACTGAGCCGCTTTTCAGCAGATCGGTCGCGCGGTCGATCCGGACCGTGGTGTCGAGCAGGGCGGCAAATTTTCAGCGTAGTGCAGCGCCCTTGGTTAAATGGAAAGTCATGCCCCGGCGGGCATGTCATTGACGGCTCAAGCCTCAACCAGCTTTTCGTCCGATTTTACCGAAACAGACAAAACATGGTGCCTCTCACTCAT
>JBBRFA010000064.1:0-19565 GCA_038225185.1 Chthoniobacterales bacterium | reverse complement strand
GAACAACCGTCGGATGGGATGCGAGGCCATGTCGGGAATGCCCTCCACGGCCAGCTTCACATTACTGATCGGGCAGATATCCAGCGTGATCCCTTCTCGCACAAGACGATCCACCACGGCGGCGTCCTCGATGGAGCGCACCCCGTGCTCGATGCGGGTGACTTTTAAATGATCCAGCACCCAGCTCACATACGATGCGGGCATAAATTCCCCCGCGTGAGCTTTCGTAAATTTCCCCGCGCCACGTGCCCGTTCCCAAAGGTCGGCCGTCCAGGATTCCATCGGCCAATATTCGGGGCCGTGCAGGTCGAGACCGGCCAGTTTGTCCCAGCCGAGAGCAGATTCGAGCAGTGTGCCGTGGGCAGCGTAGTCGTTGTGACACATCCCGGCGAAGACCCGCACTTCCAATCCAGCGGGCGCGGCTTCGTGTATGGCGTCGAGCACTTCGGGTCCGCTTTCGCGCAAATGGGCGAGACCCGGAAGATGAATACTCGTCTCCACATAGCGACAACCTTGCTCGGCGCAGGTGCGTAAAATTATTTTAGCCGCCTCGTGGTAGCGCTCGGCGGAGTTGTAAAACGCAATGCAATAATCCTCGTAGAGTTGCATGAATTCATCGAAACTTTTGTAGCGAAAAGCCGGGTCCCAAAACACCGGCGGTTGCGCGTAACGCACGGGATCGAGTTCTTGGAAAAGTTCATAAGGCGTGGAGCCTTCGAGGTGAAGATGAGTTTCGGTTTTGGGCAGTTCCCGCACAAAACGGGCAAAATCTTCCGGCGCAGAATAATGGGTTGGGAGCATTTTTAGAAAAAATAAAGGGCGAACGACGTGGCGATTTTTGGTCAGGCAGGACGCATCAAACCACGGCGCTGGATGTTTTGCGTCGCTGCAAAGTGGCTGCGAGATCGGCGACCTGTGGCACGCCGTAGTTAAAATTTACCGTGATTTGCGGCTGCTCTTGCAACTGCAAATCGTAATCGCGCACCAAATTGGCCACCGCGACGGGGGTGTGAATCCGCACCAGATTCATCCCCAGGCAAATATGCGTGCTGCCGCCATAGGTGCCATGCGCTTTTTTGGGGTATTCGCGGTCGAGCCAACGGGCCGGACGGAAGGCGTAAGGATCTTCGTAAATTTCTTCGAGAAAATGCGGAAGTGTCTGCAAATGAAGCACTTTCGTTCCCTTGGGCAATTCGCACCCGGCGAAAGTGAACGGCTCATGGACCACCCGCGTCAGCACGGGGGCCGCCGGAAAAAGGCGCTCCATTTCCATCAACGTCGCTTTCAGCAAAGGAAAACCGCTCATGCCCTGAAGAAATTGCGACGGACTGTAATCGGCCAGTTCCTCCTCTAATCTGGCCAGCCAGACGGTATCGGCGGTGAGATTTTGCAGGCCGCAATTGAGCATTTTTGCAGTGTTTCCCGTGCCGGCCATCAGCAGCAGATAAGCTTCGGGCACGAGTTCATCGAGATCGAGGGGTTCGCCCCGCTCGCGTCGATCCTCCAGCATATCCTGAAAATTATCCTCCACCATCTCCCCGGCGAGACGACGCGTGACCAGCTCCCGCAAAAAGGAAAAAACAAATTCCTTCCAACCGACAAATTCGGGCCGGGCATAAAAAGCCTGTCGCGCCGCTCCCATCGAGGTGCCGCGGATGAAATCTTCTTCAAAAGCTATAAAACGTTGCACCTCAGCCGGTTGCAGCTCGCAGCGCAGCACCGTGCGGCTGTTTGCAACCGTCAGCGCAGTCATAAAAAAATCGTGCAAGTGCAAAGGGTGTCCGGCATTTTTTTCCAAATGCGCAGCCAGCACCGCGTCGATCACCGGCAAATGACGCATCACGGCGCTCATGGCAAATCCGTTTTTTAGATTACGCCGTTTGCGACGATGCGGCTCGCGGTCGAGCTGGGTCACGTGACCCGGCCCCATCATTTCGCGAAAAGGCACCAAGGCATCCTCGTAGGACCACAGATCGGGATTGCGCCAGGCGGCTTCGTTTGCCTCCATCCCGGCGATGGCGATATGACGTTCACCGCGAAAGTGGAGTTGATAGATCGGCCCCAATTCGCGATAGGCGGTGAGATGATCGAATTGTTCGAGACCATCCCGTTGCGTGGGCAGACTAAGGCTTTCGTAAGCGGGTAATTCGTCGATGGATAAGGCTGTGCCGGCGGACATGTTTTAAATAAGCTAGGTGCAATGGCTGGGGTGAGACAAGGCTGGGGTAAGCAATAATCAGACCCGGCGCAGCGCATTCCAGTGTGGCAACGCGATCCCGACCAGGATAAGCCCGATGCCGCACAATTGCGCCACCCGGATGGCGTCGCCCAGCAGCCAGGCCGAAAGTCCCACCGCCACCGGCAATTCGATGGAAGTGAGAATGCTCCCCAGCCCGCCGCCGGTTTTCGGCGCGGCTTTGACGAGGAGAAACACCGGCACCACCTGGCCGACCACTCCGAGCAGAATCACCCAGCCGGTTACCGTCACCGGAGAGATTCCCACGGGGTGTAAATTCCAGCCTGCGACCAGCGCGATCAGCAAAACAATCGTCCCCGACACGACCGAAAAGAAAAACGACCGAAAAACCGGCGTCGAACGTTCTCCCAGTCGTGATGACAAGACAAAAAAACCTGCAAAACACATCGCCGCCAACACCGCCTGCGGTGCTCCCCGCAGCGAATCGTTGCCCGCCACGCCGAGGAAATCTGTCGCCAGCACCGCACCGCTCGTCACCAGAAGCACCGAGACGATTTGCAGACCAGGCGGCCATTTTCTCGCCAGCAAAGCGTTAAGAATCTGGGTAAACGGCACATACAGAAAAAGCAAGGTCGCCCCAACCGGCACTGGCCCCAGTTGATAGGACCAAAAGAGAAACAGCGCCACACCGCTCCCCACCACGCCGCCTGCCAGCATCATCAGCCACCAGGCACGATCTGCCTGCGGCCACGGTGTGCGTTGCCAGAGGACGACCGCTCCAAACCCCACTGCCCCCACCAGATATTCGGCCACAGCCAGTTGGGGAAAAGTCAGTCCGGCGGCAAAGGCAAACTTCAAGAGCGGCCCATGAAAACCCCACATCGCGCCGACGATCAGCATTAACAGACAGCTCCATCCATCCACTTTCGGAGACGCGCTCGTTAAATCCTGATCTGCCATAATTGATTCCCTGTCTCCGTGCCGGAGTTGCCCATGACCAAGAGTTAAAAGAAAACCTGGCGACAGGCAACGAGGATAAAAAATTTCTTAAAACAGTAACGAAAATGGGCTTTATCAGAAAAACGATGATTTTTTCTTTCATTCCCAAGTTGCATTTGGGAACGCACTTGTTCCGGCAGTTGCACTGCCTTTGGGTGACCTCATTGGAAATTCGTGTTCTAATTTCAGAGAACGTCGAAGGTATCACAGCTATGGAGACATAGGCATTTGTCGATTGATAGGAAGAAAAGATGGATCGACCATCTCATCTTACTCGATTCCAAGTGCAGCTTGGGAACGAAGAGAACTAACTTACCTCCACCCACGATGCCGCTCCCAACGGAGCTGGCACATAACGGCTAACCGTTTGCCATAAATATGCCTTCCTTAACGGCGATCAGGACGGAGCCATCACAATATCTGACGCATGATTTCGGCGGCATACGGGTCGCCGGCTTCCACCAGTTCCTTCAAATAACCTTGCCCCGCAATGCGCACTTCGGATTCCGAGTGTTGCATGGCGAGGGCTGCAATTTTCGGAGTTAGGAAACGTTCTAACATTTTCAACGCCTTCTCCTTCGATGCGAAGGGTAGTTCTTGTAAATAGTGATTGGTGGCTTTGCCTTCGAGATAGGCAATGTCGTAATTATCCTTGTCCCGGCCTGTGTCCTGTTTGGTTAGGAGCAAGTCGATCACATCGGGCAGCCGCGTGCCGTCTTCCAGCGGTTTGGAAAGTTCCCAGACATCTTCAAATCTCTCGATTTCGGTTTCGTTAGGTTTACGAAAGATATCCAAGGGTCTTTCCAGTCCATCGATTCGGCAGACGCCCTCGTTTTCGATAACTTCCGCATACTCCAGTTTTTCGATGGGCGTCAAACGCGCAATTCGAATCGCCTGGGCTGTTGGAAATAAAGCAATGACTGAATTGACAGCCGAAACCCATTCCGCCGGGCTTGCCAGCGGATCGAGCCAAATATCCGCATCGTGCGTATTGCGATCCAAACCATGCGCAATCACGGCTACACCACCCAGAGTAAGGACCCGGTGAGCTTGGGCTAGTTGGCGAATGAATCGGTCTGTGGTGGGTTGATTCTCCATCTTTGTATGTCCTTGGTAATTTGATCGGAAATCCAGAGCGCATCCGCGACGGATTTGACCCCGCCCGGTAGCCAGGGTTCGGAGTTGTCAGGGATGCGTATGCGATTTGGATCGACGATTTTGCCTTCCATCCGGCGACGGCGCATGAATTCGCGGGCTTTCTCCATGGAATACAACCATTTCTGACGTTCGACGTTGGGTCGATATTGTTTCATCGCAAATGAATTTTATCATTGGCTGACGAATTTTACAGGGAAAACAATTCAGGTTTGGTTTCTCTTGTTTAGGTGGGTGTTTGGTCCATAAACGGCTTTTCTAACGTCCCCTGAAGGGTCTGCGGGGACGCGGAAATGGGTATCCAGGATGGCTTCGAGGGCCGTCATTTCTTCGGTCAATCTTTCGTGAAGCTGCACCGTGCCGGCGTCGAAAGCGGGGGTGGCGAGGATTTTTTCGTAGCGCTTGCCAAGAGGGCGCCTGGGGTTGGTGGGGCCGGCTTGCTCCAACAATACGGTGATGCGACGGACGCGGGCTTTGACATCGCGGATTTTTTCCAGCGCCTCGGATTCGGTGATCTGCCCCTCGGCGAGGTGCTGCAATTGTTGGCACGCAAAAAGACGGCAGCGTGTCGGACGATCTGCATAAATCGAGCAGCACGATTCCCGGTAGGCCGGGCATGGTTGCTGAAAAAGGTGCCCGCCTTTTTTGCGTTGGACATGCAGGCCGAGTTTGACCAAATCTGCCGCCACATCGTCCGGTTGCAGGCGGACGTTGTGGAAGAGAACGCCATTGCAACACAACCCGCACTGGTTGCAAAGCCGGGAGGCGGCGGTGGCGGTGTTGGGTTCCGAAAAAGACATACGGCCTAAATGCAGATTGGAAACGATAAAACTGGTATGAACTCAAGCATATTTTATATTATCGGCGTCGTCGTGGTGATCGTGGTGGTCCTCAAGCTAGTCGGCCTTTACTAGCAGGCAGAATTGAAACCAATTGCTGATCGCAGGTGAAGCGTATGGATTTTCGAAGGATTGGCCATGGCTTTTCCTTCTTTTTTTAAGCGGACGCTGGATTGTGCGGGGAATTTTCTTACGAAGATTCCAGTGTTCTCAATTAAACCCGAAAACAGCGATTAAAGAAAAAAGAATCGGCGTCGCGCTTAATCGTCATCATCGGCAAGTCAGCGCTGGATCACCAGCCAGCGTTCATTGCCCTGTAAATGCAATCGTCGATCAATGGGGTCGTAGAACCACGAATTTAGTGGATTTTCCTCAAAGGTTTTGCGGTCGAAAACTCTCACCAGCCTGCTGGCAGGATTGGCGGGAACCGTATCCTCATTTAATTCGTCTATCCGAGCCACACTAAGGGGAATCGTATCGAGCGGAACGGTGAAAATGGCGGTCTGGGTAACCCCCATGGGCATCGGTGTCCCGTGGTTGTCCAAGGTGAAGAATAAGTGATTGCCCGGTGGAGTCGCCTCCAAATCGTAACGATAAAGTCCGCCGCAGATCAGGCGAAAACCATTGAGGGTATCGTCCTGATAACGCAACCCATCGCTCCGCCGGATGGTATTCGCTGGCATATGCCAAGGCTCGGAAAAGGTGTTGCCGCCCGGAATATGAGTTCTTAACATGGCATAGCCAGGCAGAAAGTCGCTCCTGAGATACAACGCATTTCCTTCCTCGTCCTGCCCGGCGGGGACGCCCCCGGAGGCAATCAACTGTGGACGCTCTATGTTGACATAGACGCCGGCAGCCAATCCAAAGGAAGCGTCCTGGAGCACATTGATTGCGCCTTCGTGCAGAGCGAGTGCGCTGCTCGAAGTGTTCACAAAGCGAGCACCGCGGATGGAATATTCCGCCTGCCATTCCACAAAAATATCGTTCGCGCCGAGCAGGGTAGAATCGCCGTATTCAGCAAAAATCGGATTCACCAAGGCGGCCTGGCCACTGTATTGGATGAGCATGGCGCCGCCGGGACCACCGGAATCGGACTCGCCGGAAACGGGTTTGCGGGTGCGTCCGACGAAAAGGTTATCCTGAAATACATTCGTTGCGCCGCTGGTATCCATGACGACGGCGGTGCCATTCCAGTGATCGGCAAAAACCATGTTTCGATAGATGGATCCGCCCATCTCCGAAGGCCAGATGCCGGTGCCGTTTTGATAGAATAGGGAATCGCTAAATTCGAGTATTTGCTCCCCGACATTTACGACAAACAATCCTGAGTCGCGGACAAAATCCACGTCACTGAGGCTGTAACTCGAGTGCGCCGTATTGCCGTAAAAAACCGTGCCGCCATCGGTGATCGAATCATACCAGAATCCGTGGGCGGTGCTGGCGGCCGCAACATTGTAGGTAAATGTGTTGCGCGCCGAGCGAATCCAAAAATTAGCCGGCTGCTCGTCTCCCTGTCCCGCGAGTTCTCCCTTCGTAAAGACGGCTTTTCTATTTTCGAGCGCCAGATTACCTGTGAACAAATTATTCTGCGAGGCCGGGTCCTCGACGCTAATGTTATGTCCGGTGGTATCATAGACCACATTGCCCGCTACCACGGCGTTTGAGGTGCCGTGGACGACGATTCCACGCTGAAAGGAACCGTCTATGGCGCAGTTGCGAAGGTATTGCCCGGCTGCGGATCCGACGAGGTGCCAATGGAATGGATAGCGTCCCGGTAAATTACGCTGCCCCATGCGGACAAACTGCACGCCGTCGATCTGTGCGCTGCCACCTTCCATTATCATTACGTGCCCGCCGAATTGAAGAGCGTTCGAGGCTGTATCGCCTTGGATAACGATTGGCCGGGTGAGGCGTGCGACTTCGCTGCGCATGTCGAGCGTTTTGCCGCTGATCACCGGACGAGTTCCACTGTGATGATAATTCAAGGGACGGTCGAGTGTAAGTAATTTACCTTGCACTTTGGTGACAATGCGTCGCTCGGTCTGCCCGATGATCGCCACTTGGGGCGCAATAACAATTGAGTCGCCCGCCCTCCAGCCGAGAGCGGCTGCCACGCGGATTTGTCTGGTTCCCGGGACCACATTCTGATTGAGATGAGTCCACGACGTTCCGCGGGGCGTGTGCATGACGATTCGTCCGCCTCTCATCGCGTTGATGAATTTTGCACCCATCTCCATAGTGCCGCAGAGTTTGTTTACCGCCGGGTTGCTTCCCCGCAGCGTAATCGTCATCCGGTTCTTAAACGGCGCGGACTGTGTCCCAACCTCGAAGAGACCGTGGACCATCATCCAATTTATGGAAAGGTTGGTATTGATTGGCGCGACACGCAGAGTGCCTTTGACGGTGAGTGAATTCAGGGGTGGCGGATTGACATTCAAGATAACGCGCAGGCCTGCCGGGATAGCCACCGAATCATTTGCCTTGGGCAGCACGCCTCCCCAGGTGGCGCGGGCACTCCAGAGACCGGAGGCACGGGCGGTGCGTAAATTGGGTTCCGGCTCTTTGCAACCGGGCTCGGCGAACATTGGAATCGCTGATGCGAAAATGGATAGAACCGTTAATAAAATCAAAGTAGATGTTTTCATGGGGAGCAGTAATATTAGCGTGAAAATGGAGCTTATTTCGTGCCCTTTTTGAACAAATGTTAGAGCCAATTAGATATGGCAGAATGGCTATGATTTTAAAATTCTGGGTTTGACGGGCGGCAGTTCTGGGCGAAGATATTAGGTGTTATCATGACACAATTCCAAATTATCCAAGGTGGCATGGGGGTGGCCGTTTCTGGCTGGAAGCTGGCCCGTAATGTATCGCAACTCGGCCAACTTGGGGTGGTTTCCGGCACAGCCATCGATGTCGTGGTGGCCCGCCGCCTCCAGATCGGCGATCCGGGGGGGCATCTTCAACGGGCGTTTGATCATTTTCCCTTCCCCGATGTGGCGGCTCGCGTCTGGGAACGTTATTTCGTGCTCGGTGGCAAACCTGACGGATTGCCCTTCCGTCCCGTGCCGCTGCATTCGATGCATTCGCCGGCGAGTTTGGTGGAATTAACCGTTCTGGCAAATTTCGCGGAGGTCTGGCTCGCCAAGGAGGGGCACAGCGGCATGGTCGGCATCAATTTTCTCGAAAAAATCCAGCTTCCCACCCTGCCATCCCTTTACGGAGCGATGCTTGCGGGCGTCGATTACATCCTCATGGGAGCGGGCATTCCTCGCTCCATCCCCGGTATTCTCGACGATCTTGCCTTGGGCAAAGCGGTGAATATGAAGGTCGAGGTGGAAGGCGCGCAACCGGGCGACGAGTTTTCTACCACATTCGATCCAGCGCAATTTGGTGACGTCACACCCCGGAAGCTGGCGCGTCCGAAATTTCTGGCGATCATTTCCTCCGCCACACTCGCCCTCACTCTGGCCCGCAAATCGAATGGACGCGTGGATGGTTTTGTCGTCGAAGGTGCCTCGGCGGGCGGACATAACGCGCCCCCGCGAGGTCCGCTCCACCTCAGCGAACGTGGAGAGCCGGTTTACGGCGAACGCGATTTGCCCGATTTGGAAAAAATCAAAGCCATCGGTCTGCCTTTCTGGCTTGCGGGTTCCTATGGGCAACCCGGAAAACTCGCCGAAGCACTCCGTCTCGGTGCCGCCGGGGTGCAAGTCGGCACCGCCTTTGCATTTTGTGAAGAATCCGGCGTTACTCCAGAAATCGAACGGCGCATTCTCCAAAAAGGCATCGCCGAAACGTTGACAGTTTTCACCGATCCACTCGCCTCGCCGACCGGGTTTCCCTTTAAAATCTTGCAGGTGGAAGGCTCGATCTCGGAGTCCGACGAAACCCGCGAGCGCGTCTGCGATCTTGGATATTTACGGCATCTTTATCGCAAGGAGAATGGAACTGTCGGCTACCGTTGTCCGGGTGAATCGCTCCAGGAATACGCCCGCAAAGGAGGCGACATCGCCGAGACGGAGGGGCGGAAATGTGTTTGCAATGGTCTTATGGCCACGATTGGCCTGCCGCAAACGCGGCGTGATTTTGTTGAAAAACCACTTATCACCGCCGGTGACGACGTGAGGCTTATTGTCGATTTTCTCCAGCCTGGCAAGACCTCTTACACGGCATCGGATGTGATCGAACGCCTGCTCGTGTAAACCGGACATCTTTGTAAGATTAAGACATTTCTTGGATGATTGTTGCGAAATTGTAACAAAATTTTCCTTTCAAGATTATCAATTTCCTGTTTATTGATGATAATGGCGAAAGAAGAAGCAATCAAGACAGAGGGCAGGGTCACTGACGTATTACCTGGAACGATGTTCCGGGTGGATTTGTTAAATGGTGCGAATGTATTGGCACATATTAGCGGCAAAATGCGCAAACATTTTATCCGAATTGTGCCGGGCGATAAAGTGGAGGTGGAAATGTCGCCTTACGATTTGACCAAGGCGCGGATTGTTTTTCGCGCGAAATAGCCGCATAACTTGATCGAGGGTGGGATTCTGCCTTGCAAAAACGCCAAGTAGGGGTGATTTATTATGAGTAGTTAACTTGAAAGGACTTATTTATGGAAACCGATCCCAATTTTCAAACCGCTGGTTCACCTGATCTCAAGGCCACTCTGGCTTCGGGCAAGGAACATGCCAAAGTCGCTGCTGATGAATTGAAAGCTGCGGCAGGCGAAATTAAAGAAGCTGCTGCGGCCAAAGTAGGCGAACTAAAAGAATCCGCTGCGGCGAAAGCTCAGGAATTAAAGGAAACGGCGACTGCCAAGGCTTCGGAATTCCGCGAAAAAGCCCAGCACCAATGGAGCGAAGCACGGTCAAAATCGAAAAACTTCCAGGCCGAAACCGAGGAGTATGTTCGCGCCAACCCCACCAAATCGGTCCTGACCGCTCTGGCGGCTGGATTTATTGTGGGGCTGATTATCCGTAAATAAAAGCTGCGGTTATTTTTTTCTCATGGCTTCTGGCTCTGGCGAATCTACCGCCTTACCGAAACGCCCGCCTGGTTTTATAAATTCCGCGCAGCATTTACTTGGAGTGGCCTCCGAGTATGTCCTTATTAGAACCGAGCTGGCGGGGATCGAATCGAAAAACTCCCTGCGCAGGTTTGCCCAAGTGGCTCTCTTTTTCGGTGTGGCCTTGTTATTTTTGGGCAGTGGCTTTCTTTATTTAAGCCTTAGCCTGATCTACGTGTTGGCCGAAAAGTTGGGCTGGGGCTGGGGTCTGGCCTTACTCGCCACGGGCGGGTTGCTTCTCCTGCTCACTCTCATCAGCTTTCTGCTTGCCCGGCGGGCATTGGGCGGAGAGTGGTTTCCCATCACTTTGTCTGAACTTAAAAAGGATACCGAATGGCTAAAACAACAGAAAATGCCCAAAGACTCCGGGAATTAACCTCCCTTGCGGAAAATTCCCGCATTTCCATTTCCAAAGCGGTGCAGGATCTCCAGCAATCGACCCAAATGGGCCGTCGTGTCGAGGTTTCCTTTCGCGAAAATATGTATGCCTGGATGGGGGCGGCAGCGGTCGTCGGTCTCGTTCTGGCGCGTCTGCCTTCTCGGAAAAAGAAAGGTTTTCTCAACAAAAGCTCGGCAGAGGAAATGCCCGTCGCCAAAAGCGCAGGCTGGCTGGCGTTGTTAGGCGTGATTTTCCAAATCTTCCGTCCCATTCTGCAAAAAATTCTTGCTGAACAAGTGCAAACGTTTGCCGCCAATAAATTCGCCAAAGAATCACCCCGCCGGGTTTGATGTGTCGGTAACGAGGCTTTCGAGGAGAAAGTTTTTATTTCTGACACATCCGGCAAATGCCGAAGAATTCGAGCGAATGGCGCACGTCGCTAAAGCCGTATTTTTTTTCCAGGACACTTTCAAATTTCCCCACCGGACAGGGTTCTTCGACGAGGGTGACTTTTCCGCAATCGGTGCAAACGATGTGGTCTTGATGTTTGTGCGGATCGGAAAGTTCGTAGTAGGTGCTCGAGCGTTCGAGATGCACCTTGTGCGCCAAGCCGAGGCTTTCCAGCAGGTTCATTACCCGAAAAACGGTGGCATAATCGGGCACACCTTTGGCTGTGACGGATTTTTTTTGAATTTGCTCCAGAGTAAGCGGTGTGTCGGCACCGAGCAAAGTCTCCAAAATGGCCGTGCGACCTTGAGTAATGCGTAGTTTTCCCGACCGCAATGTCCCGAGAAGTGCATCGAGATCGGGCATAGTCTTTTACAACTGCCCCACGCTGCGGACTTTATCTTCCCAGCGGGTAAGAAGATGGATGACGATGTTGGTGCCAAATTTATAGGAATTGGCGACAGTTTCGGGGGTGACGCCGCGAAAATAATTCTCGCGATTATCCCAAATGGCGCGGTTGGTAAGACTGGTGCCAGATTCAACCTGGCGCAGATCGACCTGCCAGCGGGAATCCAGCGCGATCTGCCACATGTCGCCGTAATCGTTGGCGGTGTAAAGAACGGCGATCTCGCCATTGTATTTCAAGGCGTAAACAGGTTCCTGATAACCGTTAATCCCGGGCGGAACTCCACGAATTTCGTTATAATAAGTCTTGGTAAAGATCGGGTGATCCGTGGGGAGAGCTTCAAATTGTTTGTCGATATCGGGGATGACGCGTTTCATTTCGCGTCGGAAAGCAAGGTCGAAGCGGGAACGACTGCCGGGTAGCGAACTGTCGCCCCAAACGGCGCCTCCGAGGCGGATGTAACGTTGGAGATTTTCCACTTCTTTATCGGTAAGCACGAAGTCCCGATGGCCGGTGAAAAAGATAAAAGGGGGTTTTACGGCAAAGATTTTATCGCTGGAAAGGTCGATTGCTTCCGGATCGGGCGTGGCATCGATCTTATCCTGCGACTGGGTTTTCATCAGATAAAGTAGGTTGGGCAGACTGCCGCCGGAGATTTTTCCCTGCCGAAGCTGGACGGTGGAAGACCAGTTGCCGCCGCTGTATTTGGCCATGTAAGCGGTGAATTTAAAGCGACGCGATTTTAATGAACCGCCACCACCACCACCTCCCTGGGCCCAGCCGCCAGTGAACCCGGCAATGGCGGTGGCTGTTTCTTTGGAAAGCCGATTAACGCTGGTGCTGCTGCTGATGTTGGGAGTGGTGATGGGAGTTTCAATTATCGAAATGGTGTTGGAACGCGAAGGAGCCGAGGTGAGTGTAGTCGGCATGGAAAAACTGGTCGCGGCACTGGAAGCGGTGGTAATCGCGGTGAGACCCACCGGGGCAGCGGCTGTCTGGGTGGGAGTAACGTTAAATTGTGGCTTGGTCTGGGCTGGGGCAGCAGGTGGAGCGGGTGGAGCCGGATTGGAATCGGACGAGACAAACGCCCCGGCTTCGGTGGCGATCATGTCGGGTTCTTCTTGATAAGCGTCGAACAAGGTCTTGGTTCCAACTACCAAAACAAAAAGAAGATGCAGGAGAAGGGAGCCGACAAAAAATTGCGATTTACTGAGTTTAATCCAGAATTCGCGGATAGCGAGGTTTTGAGTGATGGCGGCCATAGGGGAGCAGTTTTAAATTTTTAACATCATCCGCCAAAATTTTCAGCAGATATTTTGCGGGTTCAATGGTTTTACGTCCAAAAAGAGCTTTTCTTAGAATGAAAATCGAAATATGTCTAAATTCGATCATTTTTTAGGCATTGCCAAAAGGTTTTTCTTCAAGGGTCGAATTTTTCCACCAGCCAAAATAGGCGATCATGGCCCCTCCGCTGATAAACATAAACAGGCTGTAAACCACGGCGGGAATAGCGATTCGGTCATTATCCAACAATCCGAGGGCAATGGCCAGGGCGAGGGTGCCGCTTTGAATGCCCGCTTCGATGGAAATGGTAATGCTTTGCGGGCGCGACAAACGAAAAATTCGGGCTGCGGTAAAAGCCAGAAACATGGCGACCACATTGAGAAGAATCGCACCCGGACCAGCCTGGCGAAATTGACCGAGCAAATCTTTTTCGCGCACGAAAACCAGGGCGATGATCAAAGCAAGAAAAATGAGCGAAATCGCATTGGCGGGACGCGACATGCGCGCGGCAAATCCCGGTCGGGTCGCCCGCACCCACATTCCCAGCGCGACGGGTAAAATGGTGATTACGAAAAGCTGCAAAAGCGTTTTTAAAAAAGGGAGTTGAATAGTGGCGGCATCTCCCAGGAAATGAGTCATCGATAGACCGACGATCCAGGGCAGGGTGAAAACGGCCAGCATGCTCGATAACGCAGTAAGTGTGACCGAAAGAGCGGTGTCTCCTTTGCATAAATGCGTGATGAGATTTGAGGTGGGGCCGCCCGGGCAAGAGGCCAGCAACATGAGGCCCACCGCGATTTCTCCGCTCAGTCCCAGAGCGCGGATCAGGCCGAGGGCGATCAGCGGCAGTAGAACGAATTGTGAGAACAAGCCCACCGCACTGGCCAGGGGAGATTGCAAAACGCGTTTGAAATCGGCCAGGGAAAGGCTCAGGCCCATTCCCAAAAGAATTATAAAAAGGGCAAGCGGCAGGAAGACGGTTTTTAAAATATCGGGTGACATTCGCGCTGGATTTTTGCAGGTGTTAAGCGGAGTTTCAAGCCGTCGGGCAGGCGCTCTCAGCCAAAATGGGTTTTAGCTCAGGAAACGGTTCCAAAGACAGTGGGCGGTCATGTTCCAAAAACCGACGGCAAATCTCAAAAAACTCCGGGCGCGACTGGCAGCGGCGGATGCGATGTAAAAATTCGCCGCCCGGCTCCACGCCTGCCCCGATGAAGTTGAGGTATTTTTTCATTTTTTGCACCTGCGAGGAATCGCGCACCCCCGGCTCTGTGACCGCTTCATACAATGCCGAAATGTAGGCCAGCACGGTGCGCCCGGTGGGTAGTATGATGTTTTCGCCTGCCAGCATTTGACGGATTTGTTGGAACATCCAGGGGTTGCGAATCGCGCCGCGTCCTAACATCACCCCGCGGCAACCTGTCATGCGCCAGATTTCCAGGGCATGAGCCGCCGAACGGATGTTACCATTAGCCAGGACCGGGCAGGGCATCACCCCGGCCGCGTGTTGGATAAAATCGTAACGCACCTCGGCCCAATACATTTCCTTCACCGTGCGGCCATGCACGGTGAGTAAATCGAGGGAGTGTCTGGCTAGAATGGGCAGGAGCTTGTCGAAAGTGGCGGGGTCATCGAAGCCCACGCGGGTTTTAACAGAAAATTTTATCGAGACCGCGTCGCGGAGGGCGCCGAGAATGGAATCCACCTTGTCGAGTTCACGGAGCAAACCACCGCCAGCGCACTTTCGATACACCACCGGCGCAGGGCAACCCAGGTTCAGGTCGATCCCCACGATGGGCAGAGTCTGTAACTGGCGCACGGTGCGGATGAGCGCCGGAATGTCGTTGCCGATCATTTGTGCGATGACCGGGCGTCCCGTGGGATTTTTGGTAATGGAATCGCGAATCCAAGGTTCGAGCGTCGAAGTGGCATGCACGCGAAAATATTCCGTGTAATACAAATCGGCGCCGCCGTAGTCTTTTATCAACCCCCAAAAAGGCAGATCGGTGACATCCTGCATCGGAGCCAGAGCGAGAAGAGGCGTGGGGCTGGCATGGGAAAAAAGCGCGTCAGTGGCGTGCAGCATTCCGCAGCTTTTCACGGTGCCGCTTCTCTGCGCCAGTAGAAAATCACTTATCCCGCGCGCGGCAACGAATTAAAAGGCAGGGGATGTCGTGGCGCGTCTCTGACCGCCGAACCCGCTCCAGCCCATGATTTTTACTTACCCGTGTCTGAATTGAGGAGAGGGCCTGGTTTTTCCGCTACAAAATAAACGTTTGCGCCCGGCTTGGGCCGACACTGGCAATGCTGAGACGGGCACCGGTCAGCGAGGCGATGCGATGGAGGTAGTTTTGGGCGGCGAGAGGTAATTCGTCGAAGGTTTTTACCTCGCTGGTCGAAGTGTTCCAGCCTGGGACGGTTTCAAAGACGGGTTCGCATTTCTCCAAGTCTTCCACGTCGGAAGGGGGCACCCGGAGCTGTTCGCCTTGGAAAAGGTAGCCCACGCAGATGTGCAGGTTTTCCAGCGTGTCGAGACCGTCGAGATTGGTGATGGCAAGTTCGTCGATCCCATTGATCATGGTGGAATAATTGGTAGCCACGGCGTCGAACCAGCCACAGCGACGGGCGCGCCCGGTGGTCGAGCCGTATTCGCGGCCCATGCCATGGAGCAGCTCGGAGACTTCGGCGGATTCGGATGGGAACGGGCCTTCGCCGACGCGGGTGGTGTAGGCTTTCATCACACCGAAAACGCGGTCCATGCGGTGCGGTGGCACGCCGGAACCGGTGCAGGCACCTCCGGCAGTGGTGTTGGAGGAGGTGACGTAGGGGTAGGTGCCGTGGTCGAGATCGAGGAAAGTTCCTTGGGCACCCTCGAAAAGAATGTTTTTTCCGGCGGCAATGGCGTCGTGGAGATAGACCACGGTGTTGCCGACAAAGGGACGCAGACGTTCGGCGGCAGCCTGGTAGCTGTCGTAAATTTCCTGAAAATCGACGGTCTCAGCGCCGAGGGCAGTGAGGACCTGGTTATTCTCGGCCACACGGGCACGCAGTTTTTCGGCGAAGACTTGTGGACGAATCAAATCGCTGATGCGCAATCCCACGCGGGCAGCTTTGTCGCCATAGGCCGGACCAATACCGCGTTTGGTGGTGCCGATCTTATTTTTGCCTTTCAAGGTTTCGCGCCGCTCGTCCAGAATGCGGTGATAGGGGAAAACAAGGTGGGCGTTTTCACTGATGAGCAGGTTGTTGATGACTTCGCGGCCTTGGGCGGCGAGACCATCGAGTTCTTTGACGAGGGCGATGGGATCGATGACGACACCATTGCCGATGACGCAGACTTTTTCGCGGCGGAGAATGCCCGAGGGAATGAGGTGCAGGATGAATTTTTCCTCGCCGATGACGACGGTGTGGCCGGCGTTGTTGCCGCCTTGGCTGCGCACCACGATGTCAGCGTCTTCGGTGAGAAAATCGATGATTTTGCCTTTGCCTTCGTCGCCCCATTGAGCGCCGACCAAAATTGTATTTGCCATGTAAAAAGAGGAGGGTAAAAAACTGGGTTGCCCGCACCGGGCCGGGATGGCACAAGACGCGAAACAGTCCCGGCGATCGGGGAACGATGCAGCGGGACTGACTCAAAAGTAGGGAATCGGCCTCTGGCTGCAAGCAGAAATGTGCCGTGGCCTTGAAAAAATCCACCCTTCAATAGGCATCCATCGGCAGACAGGAGCAGACCAGATTGCGGTCGCCATAGACATTATCGACCCGGCCCACGGCGGGCCAGAATTTCGAGTCGCGGGTGTAAGGCAGGGGATAAGCGGCTTTTTCGCGGGAATAAGGTCGGTCCCAGCTCTCGACGAGCAATGTCTGGGCAGTGTGCGGGGCGTGTTTAAGGGCATTATTTTTGCGGTCGGACGTGCCGTCGATCACTTCCTGGATTTCCTGGTAAATCGCGTTCATGGCATCGCAGAAACGATCTATTTCCTCTTTCGATTCGCTTTCGGTCGGTTCGACCATGAGAGTTCCAGCCACTGGCCACGACATGGTGGGAGAGTGAAAACCATAATCGATGAGTCGCTTGGCGACATCTTCGACCTCGATCCCGGCGCTGGCCTTGAATCCACGCAAGTCGAGAATGCATTCGTGGGCGACGAGGTTGTTTTTTCCTTTGTAAAGAATGGGGAAATAATCGTCCAGCCGATGGGCAATGTAGTTGGCATTGAGGATGGCAATCTCAGTGGCGGCAACCAGACCGGCGGCTCCCATCATACGGATATACATCCAGGAAATGACCGTAATACTGGCACTACCCCAGCGAGCGGCGGAAACGCTGGAGGGAGTCGCTACAAATGGATCGGTGGGTAGAAACGGGGCGAGATGTGCGACCACTCCGATGGGACCGACCCCCGGACCGCCTCCGCCGTGTGGAATGCAGAAGGTTTTATGCAAGTTAAGATGGCAGACATCGGCACCGAAATCACCAGGACGACAGAGGCCCACCTGCGCGTTCATGTTTGCGCCATCCATGTAAACCTGACCGCCGTTTTCGTGGATCAAAGCGCATATTTCCACAATGCCTTCCTCGAAGACCCCATGTGTCGAGGGATAGGTGACCATGAGTGCGCCGAGATGACCGGTGTGTTCGGCAGCTTTGGCACGGAGATCGTCGATGTTCACATTTCCATTGGCATCGCAACTCACTGGCACCACGCGGAAACCTGCCATGACGGCACTGGCCGGGTTGGTTCCGTGCGCGGACGTGGGAATAAGGCAGATGTTACGTTGTTCATCACCGCGCGAACGATGCCAGCCACGAATGGCTAGCAAACCGGCATACTCTCCCTGGGCACCGGAGTTGGGTTGCAAAGAGACAGCGGCAAAACCAGTGATGGTGGCCAGCCAGCTTTCCAGCTCGGCAAAAATCTGCCGGTAACCTTCGATTTGCGAGAGGGGCGCGTGCGGATGGATTTTTCCTATCTCCGGCCAGGTGACGGGAAACATTTCCGCAGCGGCATTGAGTTTCATCGTGCAGGAGCCCAGGGCGATCATGGAATGGGTGAGCGAAAGGTCACGATTTTCCAGACGTTTAAGGTAACGCATTAATTCCGACTCGGAATGGTGACTGTTAAATATCGGATGGGTTAGAAAGGCGCTCCGGCGCTGTAGATTGTGCCAATCGGGGGCATAAGCCTCCTGATAGGTGTTGGAAGCTCCAAAGATTTCGAGCAACTGGGCGAGATCGCTTTCGCTGGTGGCCTCATCGAGGGAAAGTCCGATGGTGCCGTCGGCAAATTGGCGCACATTGATTTTTGCCTCTGCCAATTTTTCTATAATGGTGCCAGACATTTCGCCCAGATCGATTTGGAGAGTATCGAAAAAACTCTGGGTTAACACCTGGTAGCCAGTCTGGCGCAAGGCATTCGCCAACATCCCTGTTTTTTTGTTAACATCCCGGGCAATCGACTTCAACCCCTCCGGCCCATGATAGACCGCATAGCTGGAGGCGATCACAGCCAGCAACACCTGCGCCGTGCAAATATTGGAGGTTGCCTTGTCGCGACGGATATGTTGCTCCCTGGTTTGGAGCGAAAGACGCAAAGCCCGGTTGCCATTGCTATCCACCGAGACGCCAATCAACCGCCCCGGCATGGAACGTTTGTAAGCATCGCGAGTCGCAAAAAACGCCGCATGTGGCCCACCGAATCCCAACGGCACACCGAATCTTTGCGAGCTCCCCACCACCACATCCGCTCCCCATTCTCCCGGTGGTTTGAGTAAAGTCAGGGCCAGTAAATCCGCTGCCACCACTACCAGGCCACCCGCTTCGTGCGCAGCTTCGACGAACGATTCATAGCAATAGATCTCTCCATGACTCGCCGGGTATTGCACGACCACCGCGAACGGCTTTTCCGCAAACGCATACGATTCGTGATCGCCCACGACCACCTCGATTCCTAACGGTTGCGCGCGCGTCTGGATTACGGCAATTGTCTGCGGATGACATGCTTCGGAAACAAAAATCACATCGCGCGTGCTCTCTTTTTTCGCAGAATACGCCAGTTGAATCGCTTCCGCCGCCGCTGTTCCCTCGTCGAGCAACGACGCATTGGCGATGTCCATTCCCGTAAGGTCGATGATTAAGGTCTGAAAATTTAAAAGTGCCTCCATCCGTCCTTGTGAAATCTCCGCCTGATAGGGCGTGTAAGCAGTATACCAACCCGGATTTTCCAGAATATTCCGCTGAATGACCGGCGGCGTAATCGTGTCGTGATAGCCAGTGCCGAGATACGACTTCCAGACCTGATTCTTCGCTGCGATTTTCCGCAGTTCGGCCAGCGCCTCCACTTCCGTCAAAGGTCCAGGCAAATCCAATGGTGTTTCCAAAAGAATATTTTCCGGCACCACTTCGCCGATGAATTTCTCCATCGACTCATACCCCAGCGCTTCCAGCATCTCATCTCGCGACCGGGCATCCGGCCCGATATGTCTCCGGGCAAAGGAGTCATAAGGAAATAAATCCGCGTGTTTTTGTACAGCCAATTCAGATTGGGTCAATGTCTCCATATTATACTTAGACCATTGCCGAACAACCCCTCGCAAACAAGCTGCAATCTTAAAAATTCCGATAAATACCTCCAGCCGTGACAAAATCGTTCCACACGCTATCGTCCCCAACGAATGGAAAGGCCCACAGAGTCGAAAAAAAGAATCACACTCGCCGTGGCGGGTTCGATTTTGTTTCATTTACTCCTTTTCGTCTTCCTCATTTTCTGGCTGGAAGTCAAAGCCAGCCA
>JBBRFA010000063.1:0-19936 GCA_038225185.1 Chthoniobacterales bacterium | reverse complement strand
TAAAGGAAACAAATGTTGAGCCGCTTGTTGAGCTCGTTGCACCACCGCTGCATTGGCTGGTAACGTCGGGTTACCACCACCTTGGAGTAACGAGTTTAACGCGATGATAGCCTCCAACCCCATTGTGAAATTCTGTTGCGAAAAAGGTCCTGTGAACTCATTGCCTGCATTACCTCCACTGATAGGCGACGCCGGGGGCTGCACGCCGACAGGTGCTGCCGAGGCCAGCACGTAGGGAGACCAAAACGCGTCGTCGGCCACTTCGGCCATCGCGTCGTAAGTTGCCTGCGGCACAGTGGGTAGAGTGTCCACCGATGGCACCACAATTTCGTGGTTCATCGTATCGGTGATCGTGCCTGCGGCCGCAGCGGTCTGGAGCCGGGTGCCAAATTTTAAGAACCCCGAGATTTCCTCGGCGGTGACCGTTGCACCTGGAGGCTTGCTTTGTTCAATGGCGAATTGATCCACCGCAGCATCGACCAGACGCAGATCATTTTTAACCGCAGTGGCTTGGGACCGTTTCCGGGCCCGCAGAAAGCTGGGCAGCGCGACTGCCGCCAGCAAGGCAATGATCGCCACGACGATCATGATTTCCACGAGGGTAAAACCCCCGCGTTTTCGAGTTAATGTTTGCATAGACTAATTAGGTTATTATTATTATTTATGGATTAGATGCATCCAATGTTTGGACACAATTCGTATGAGCGCAGGAAATATTCCCAACCACGTTTAAGAAGTCGCTTTTTTGGCTTTTTATCGAAAAAAGTCGTAATCAAATCCCATTCCTCCGAATTCTCACGGGAACTTCTTTAAAAAGTCTCTCACAAATGAGATGGAAAATCAGTATTTCGCATTTCTATAAAAAATTGTAAAACCGCAGGATGGTTGTCGTAAAGTGAACTTTCGGCATCGGATCCAGGCTGATTTCCCCAACGCCGCCGGAAACTGCAATTCAATTCAAAAACAATCAGAGAAAACGCTCATTAAAAAACGTCCACAGATTTCACAGATTTCACAGATTTCACAGATTTCACAGATTGCACAACCGAGTCCGACAAGATAAGCAGTGTTTTAGTCGACAATTAACTGCCAAATGGACACAGAAAACAAAGACTTACTCCAAAAAATCTGTGTAAATCTGTGAAATCTGTGGACGTTTTTTTGCATCCAAAATGTGTCCCGCTTTATTGCTGGTCGGGTCGGAAGCCTTTGCGGAAACGCAGGGCGACGTGGACGAGCAGGATGAGCGCGGGCACTTCGATGAGCGGTCCGACGACAGCGGCAAAGGCGGCGCCCGATTGAATGCCAAAGACGGCGATGGCGACGGCGATGGCCAATTCAAAGTTGTTGCCCGCCGAGGTGAAGGCAAGCGAGGTGGAACGCGGATAATCGGCTCCCAGTTTTTTAGCCATGAAGAAGCTGACGAGAAACATGATGCCGAAATAAAGCGTCAAAGGCAGGGCGATGCGAAGGACGTCCAAGGGCAGTTCGACGATGGTGTTTCCCTTGAAGGTGAACATGACGGCGATAGTAAAAAGCAAGGCCACAAGGGTCATCGGCGAGATGCGCGGGATGAATTTTTCCTCATACCACGCCTCGCCTTTCAGCGGCACGAGAAGGACGCGGCTGAGGATGCCTGCCGCGAAGGGGATGCCGAGGTAAATCATCACGCTCCAGAAAATGTCGGACATGGGGATGGTGACGATTTTTCCCTCCAATCCGAAAAACGGCGGCAACACGGTGAGAAAGAGCCAGGCGAAAACGCTGTAAAAGAGGATTTGCGCGATGCTGTTAAGGGCGACGAGACCGGCGGCGTATTCGCGACTGCCCTTGGCGAGGTCGTTCCAGACGAGGACCATGGCGATGCAACGGGCGATGCCGACAAGGATGAGGCCGGCCATGTATTCGGGGTGATCGCGCAGCAGGGTAACGGCGAGTAGAAACATGAGGACGGGGCCGATGATCCAGTTTTGCACGAGCGAAAGGCCGAGGATACGGGTGTTGGCGAAGACTTTCGGGAGTTGGGAATATTTCACTTTGGCCAGGGGCGGATACATCATGAGAATGAGGCCGATGGCGATGGGCAGATTTGTGGTGCCGAAGGTGAAAGGGGCAAAAAACGCCTCCGGATCGGTGAGGACGAAATGCCCGAGCGCGACGCCGAGGCCCATGGCGGCGAAGATCCAGACCGTGAGATAACGGTCGAGAAAAGACATGTTTTTGGAGACAGAAATAGTGGCAGAGTTGGTCATGGATGGGTGGAGTTGGAGCGGCGCGTCTATTAGCGCCGTCGTTTCGTTAGCAGGAATCCCCCGCGTGAAATTCGTCCAGGCAGCAGAAGATGTTCAGGAGGCAGGGTTTGCGGAGTGAGTAAAAGATTTGCGTGCCGCGCCGCTCATCTTTCAAAATGCCGACGTTACGCAAGACGGAGAGATGGGTCGAAACGGTGGACATATCGAGGCCGACGAGGGCGGTGAGATCGGCCACGCAACGTTCCCCCCCGGACAAGGCATCAACGATAAGGAGTCGATTGGGGTTGCTGAGAGCCTTGAAGACGAGGGCGGCGTTGCGGAAATCGGAGGAAGTTTTGGGCATGATGTCAGGGTGCAAATTAAAGCTATTTTGTTACTTTGCAAATTATCCAAATAAGAGCTGCCATTAAGCGAAAGCCGGGCGATCACGGGTAGGGTTATACCTAATGGCGGGGAATCTTTTCCCCGCCTAATTTTGGGTAAATTATTGTTGGTGTATGAATAACCTCTCCGGCGAAACATGTAGCGCAGTCGATTTGCGGACTTCCGAGATGCGTTATCGTCGCCTTTTTGAAATGGCCCGCGACGGGATTCTTCTCCTCGACCACGCGACGCATAAGATTACGGATGCGAATCCGTATATGACGGAGTTACTGGGCTATTCCCACGATGAGTTGCTGGGCAAGGAGCTCTGGGAGATCGGATTGCCAGGGGATGAGGTGGCCGGTCAGTCGGCCTACCGCGATTTGCAAACCAAACCTACCGTGCGGTTTGAGGAATTGCTGTTGCAGACTCAGTCCGGGCAACGGCGCGAGGTGGAATTTGTCAGCAATATTTATGAGGAGGAGGGGGTCGATGTGGTGCAGTGCAACATTCGCGACATTACCCATCGCAAGGCGAGGGAGGCGCGGTTACATCTGCTCAATTCCTGCATTGAGAATCTGAATGACATTATCCTGGTCACCAAAGGCGAATGGCACGATGAGCCCGGACCACAAATTGTTTTTGCGAATCGAGCATTCGAGCGCATCTCAGGTTATACCCAGCAGGAAATCATTGGGCGCAGTCCCCGATTTCTTCAAGGTAAAAATACCGATTCCAAAGTCCTGGTTGAGATTCAGGAGGCGCTCCGTCAAAAACGACCGATCCGGCGGCATCTCATGAATTACTGCAAAGATGGGTCCGAATATTGGACGGATATGGCCATTTCGCCTGTTTTTGACAACGAGGGCGGCTGCACCCATTACGTCGCCATCGAGCGCGAGATTACCGATGAGAAAAAAGCCCTGGAGCAACTGATCTGGAAGACCACTTTTCTAGAGGCAATGGTGCATTCCTCTCTCGACGGCATTGTCATTGTCGATACGGCTGGAAACAAGATTTTGCAAAACCAGCACATGGTCGATCTCTGGCAGATTCCTGTGGAATATGCCAGCGAGACAGACGACACCAAGCAACTTGCCTGGGTGACGCAACAAGTCCGGCATCCCGTTGCATTCCTCAAGGATGTGCAATGGCTCTACGACCATCCCGAGGAAATCGGGCATGATGAAATCGCGTTGCTGGACGGCCGGGTGTTTGATCGTTATTCGGCCCCGGTGCGCGACAAAGCGGGACAATGTTTGGGCAGAATATGGGCGATCCGCGACATCACCCAACGCAAGCGGAATGAGGAGCGCCTCGTCGAACAAGCCGCGCTCCTCGATCAGACGAACGATGCCATCATTGTCCGCGATCTGGCAGGTCACGTTTTATTCTGGAATCGAGGCGCGGAACAAATGTATGGCTGGTCGCGCGAGGAAGTGCTGGGAAAAACGATTCCAGAGCTTTTTTACGATACGAACGCGGAGTTTGCCGAGGTGAACAAGCAAACGCTGGCCCACGGTGGCTGGACGGGAGAACTGCGGCATCTCACTAAAAACCGCACCCGTCTGACGGTGGAAGTGCGGGCCACGCTGGTCCGCGATGCCGACGGAAATCCCAAATCCGTGCTTGCCATTAACAACGATATTACCGAGAAAAAAAAACTGGAGGCCCAATACCTGCGCGTGCAACGCATGGAGAGTATCGGCACTCTCGCAGGCGGTATTGCGCACGACCTGAATAACATCCTCGCGCCGATCATGATGTCCATCGAAATGCTCAAGGAGATGTTCGATAAACCTCAAGCCAGGGACATTCTGGCAACCATCGAGGTTAGTGCCCAGCGTGGTGCCGACATCGTGCGCCAGTTACTATCCTTTGCCCGCGGCGTCGAAGGCGAACGTGTCGCCGTCCAGCTCAAACCGTTGTTAAAAGATTTGCGAAGAATCATCAGCGACACCTTTCCCAAGGACATCCGGTTGCAGTTCTCTTTGCCGGGCGATGCATGGGCGATTCTGGGTGATCCCACGCAGATCTATCAAGTGTTGCTCAATCTTTGCGTGAATGCGCGGGACGCCATGCAGGACGGGGGTAATCTAACTATTACGGTCGAAAACTGTCTGCTCGACGAACATTACGCAGGCATGAGTATGGAGGCAAAAGCCGGGCATTTTGTAAAAATCGCCGTCGTGGATAACGGAGCCGGAATGCCAGCGGAAGTGGTCGATAAGATTTTCGAGCCATTCTTTACCACCAAGGATGTTAACAAAGGCACGGGCCTGGGGCTTTCCACCGTCATGGCCATCGTGAAAAGCCACGAAGGTTTTCTCAATGTGTATAGCGAACCGGGGGTGGGCTCGACTTTCATGGTCTATCTGCCAGCCACGGATACCGAATCGGAGACTGCCCGGGAATCAGAAGCGCAGCTAGAAATGCCGCGCGGCAACGGAGAAACCGTCCTCGTCGTGGATGATGAACCGGCGATCCTCCAAATCACCTGCCAAACTTTGCAAACATACGGTTACAATGTTCTGACTGCCAGCAACGGGGCCAAGGCGGTGGCCACTTATGCGCAGCACCCGAAAACCATAGCTCTCGTCCTGACGGATATGATGATGCCCATCATGGACGGTGCCGCGACCATTCACGCGCTGCTGAATATCAACCCCTCGATCAAGATCATCGCTGCCAGCGGCTTGGGCGCCTCGGGCAGCATCGCCAAAAATACGGGGCTGGGAGTCCGCCATTTTCTCACCAAACCTTACACGGCTGAGACCCTGCTCAAACGCATCCGCCAAAGTCTCGATGAAAAATAAAAGTAGGGTTAGACCCCATGGCGGCGGATTTTTTATTGATGCATCCTAACCTTATGAAAAAGAACAAACACTCCGCCAAAGACTCTGCCGACACCGTAAATGAGCCGGTGATGTATGAAACCGAGAACGATCTCGATCTGAAATTGCGGATTGAAATCAATGAGCTGTTGAACCAGCGTCTCGCCGACGCTCTCGACTTGCAATCGCAGCTCAAACAGGCGCATTGGAACGTAAAAGGTCCGAGCTTCATCGGTTTGCACGAACTCTTCGACAAAGTTGCCGAGGCAGTCCAAGACTACGTCGATCTTATCGCCGAACGCATCGTCCAACTGGGCGGCATCGCCGAGGGCACGGTTCGCGTCGCCGCCCACCGCACCAAACTCGGGGAATATCCCCTCATCATTTCCGAGGGTGCGGCTCATGTCGATGCCGTGGCCAGTGCGCTGGGGAATTTCGGTCACGAAGTGCGTTTCTCGATCAAGGAAGCCACCGATCTGGACGACGCCGATACCGCCGATCTCTTCACCGAAGTCTCTCGCGGCATCGACAAATGGCTCTGGTTCGTCGAAGCCCACGCCCAGGCGGCCAAATGATGAGAATACCCAGCTACTTCTCGAAGCCCCCATTATTTTATCCGATCCGCAAGCCGCTCAAGCCGGTGCCCAGTAACCCTGGACAATTCTCGTTTTGGCGAAAACTCTCCGACGTGTGAAGACCAAGCTCGCCATCACCCGGCTGCAAACCCAGCTTGCCAGCGCGAAGACCGATTTAAAGCAGGAAAAAGCCCGCAACGTCGTGCTCGCGAAAAACCTTCGCCAGAGCGAACTTCACCATCGCCTCCATTTTGAGGAGTCGCAGGAAATGCAGGCGCAACTCCGCCATCTCACCCACCAGGTCCTCCTCGCCCAGGAAGAGGAACGCAAGGAAATCAGCCGCGAACTCCACGACGACATCGCCCAGACCCTCACCGCGATCAACGTCCATCTCGCCGCCTTTACCAAGGAAGTCACCATCAATACCGACGGCCTCCAAAAAAAAATCGCCCGCACCCAGAAGCTCGTCGAAAAATCCGTCAATATCGTCCATCGCTTCGCCCGCGACCTCCGCCCCACCCTCCTCGACGACCTCGGCCTCATCCCCGCCCTCCACTCCTACCTCAAGGAATTTACCAAACGCACCAAAGTCCGGATCTCCTTCACCGCCTTTGCCGGCGCCGAAAAACTTAGCAGCCCACGCCGCACCGTCCTCTATCGCGTCGCCCAATCCGCCCTCAACAACATCGCGCAGCACGCACGCGCCACCCAAGTCGGGATCAGCATCCAGAAGGAAAAAAACAGCCTCCGCATGACCGTTCACGACGACGGACGCTCCTTCGACGTCGAGCGCGTTCTCTTTGCAAAAAACCGCCATCGCCGCAAGGGCCTTGGCCTCCTCGGTATGAGAGAACGCATCGAAATGGTCGGCGGCACTTTCTCCATTGCATCCGCTCCCGGCAAAGGCACCACCATCATCGCGCAACTTCCCTTTCCGCCGACGGCCAAAAAACCTACAGCCACGGGCCTCACCGTAGCCGTAATCTAGGGAAGCCATGCGTCCCATCACCATCCTCCTCGCCGAAGATCACACCATGGTCCGGGAAGGCTTGCGCCGACTCCTCGAGAGGGACACCCAATTCCAGATCGTTGGCGAGGCGCACAACGGACGTCAGGCCGTCGAAATGGTCCAAACCCTCCGCCCCGCCCTTGTCCTCCTCGACATCGCCATGCCCCTCATGAACGGTCTCGAAGCCGCCCGCCAGATCCGCCTCACCGTCCCCGAGTGCCGCATCCTCATCCTCTCCGCCCATAGCGACGACGCCTATGTCGAACAAGCCATCGCCTGCGGCGTCGCCGGCTTTCTGCCAAAACAATCCTCGGCCAACAACCTCACCAAAGCCATTCTCGAGATCGATAAAGGGCACACCTATTTCAGCCCCGCCATTACCCGGCGCTTCCTCGACCACGCCTTCTCTGCCAAAAACGGTTCCCTCAAAAAAAAGCTCGCCCCACTCACCAGCCGCGAGAACGAAGTCCTCCAGCTCGTCGCCGAAGGCCACAGTAACAAAGGAATGGCCGCCCACCTCGGCATCTGCATCAAAACCATCGAGAAACACCGCGAACACCTCATGCATAAGCTCGATATCCACGACACCGCTGGCCTCACCCGCCACGCCATCAGCGCTGGCATCATCGAAAACAGCGTCCAGTTAACCATTGTCTAGCACCTCGCCACTGGGCACCGCAATTGTGTCGGCGGTTATAGATCCATGGAGGAGTGGGAGTTGGCAAAGAAATGCACGGGTTTGGCTAGAAACCCGCTAGCAGCAAGCAGCGAGTCCCGGAATTTTGCTTGGGAAAAAAGTTGCGGCGATTTACGTCCGAATCCCCCTGGCGAACGTGCCCACCCAGTATTGAGGGCAGACCGATGCTAGAGGGAGACCGCTGGTAATTTTTGTTTGAGGGTAAGGACCTCGGCGAAGAGGTCGCCGTGTTTTTCGACGCGTTCCAACACTTGCCGGGAGTCGAAGGTGAGCAGGGCGGGATTTTTCTTATTCAACGCGATTTCCACCTCCTTCCAAGTGACGGGTGTGGAAACCGTGGGCTGCTCGCGGGCGCGCAGCGAGTAAACGTTGACGGTGGTTTTCTTGTCGTCGTTCTGGCTCCAATCGACGAGGACTTTGCCAGATCGGAGGGATTTTTGCATTTTGGAGACGACGAGTGCCGGATGGTCTTGCTCCAGTTTGTGCGCGACGGCGAGCGCAAACGCCTTGGTTTTTTCATAGGTGGCGGCGGAGGTGTTCAAGGGCACATAAACCTGCAAACCTTTCGATCCCGAGGTCTTGGGAAAACTTTCCAAGCCGAGGCGTGCAAAAAGTGCCTGGATGAGAAGGCCGACTTTGCCACAGGTGAGAATATCGGCCGGGGCGCCCGGGTCGAGATCGAAGGCGAGACAAGTCGGACGCTGCAAGGCGGGGGCGCTGTGCAGGAAGGTGTGCAGCTCGAGATCGGCGAGATTGGCGGCCCAGACCAGGGCGGGCAGATCGTTCATCACGCAGTAGTTAATACTCGTGCCGTCAGATTTCGGGACGCTGGTGGTTTTAATCCAGGGGGGACGATGCGAAGGAGCGTTTTTTTCGTAGAAAAAGAAACCTTCGACGCCGTCGGGGTAGCGTTTGAGACTGATGGCGCGGTTCTTTAAATGCGGTAAAAGCACCGGCGAGATGCGGACGTAATAGTCGATGATTTGCCCCTTGGTAAAGCCGGTCTTGGGATAAAACACCTTATCGAGATTCGTGACGTTCACTTTGCGTCCATGGATGTCGAGGGTGGCTTTGTTTGGCATGTTAGGAGGCTTTCTCGTGAACGACGTCGACGGCGGATTTGTCTTCCCGGAGACCGAGAAAAACGGGGTGCCGCAGATGATCGTCACGGGTCCATTCGGAAAACTTTACCTGGCAGACCATGGTCGGCGCCACCCAATGGCAATGGCGCATTCCCGTGGCGGTGATGGTTTGCCCGTATTTCCCGGCGCGTTTTTCGGGCAGGTTGACAAAGGGACACTCTTTACGGGCAATTTTGGCAAACTGCTCATGCAGGGAGCGGAGGAGTTGATCGCTGAAACCGGTGCCCACTTTGCTGGCATAGGTGAGTCCGGTCTTTTTCTGGAATCCGACAATGAGCGCGCCGATGTGCTTCCGGCTACCCGAGGGTTCGGTGTAGCCGCCGATGACGAATTCCTGTTCCTGCAAAAGCTTGAGTTTTATCCATGCGCCGCTGCGACGTCCGTTCTCGTAATGTGATGCTGCTTTTTTTCCGATCAAACCTTCCAAGCCTAGCTTCCGTGCCTGCGTTAGCAAATGGGAGGCATCGGAACCTAGCGAGGCGGAAAAGCGCAGTGGTCCACGGGATTTGCCGATTAGCTTTTGCAAACGTTTTTTGCGCTCTTCGATAGGGAGTTCCCGCAGGTCGTGGCCATCCAGTTGCAACAGATCGAATGCATAGAAAAACAGTGGCGGTTTTGTTTCCCCCAGTTCGTAAGCCTGCAACATTTGGAAGGAGGAACGGCCTGCGTCATCCAACGCCACAATTTCTCCGTCCAGAATACAATCCTGCGCTTTCAAGGAACTGATTGCTGCCAGAATTTCCGGGAATTTCGCCCCAAAATCATTCTCATTGCGCGAGAGCAGACGCGTTTGTTTTCCAACCCTCAAAGCCAGGGCGCGCCACCCGTCAAATTTAATTTCGTAAAGCCACTCTCCTGCTGGTGCCGATTTGGCAAGCTTCGCCATCATGGGTATCTGGAATGCCGGCAAGGGCGCGGCCTTGCTCTCGTCAGGGCCAATTTTTTCGGCGCGATCTGGCTGCGCGATGGTGCGCATGTTTTTTCCGCTGAGAGAGGATTCGTCGTTACCTTTTTTAGTGATGGGCTGCATGTCTTCACCTGCCTTGATCACGAGCCATTGTTTTTCGTCTTTTAGCCGGACGAGATACCATTCGCCGTGGAGTTTTTTGCCTAGCAAGATGAAATGCAATTTCCCGCCTGCTAGATCTTTTTCGGGAGATTTGCCTTGGGGCAGGTAGGTGCCGTGATCCCAGACCATGACGGTGCCACCGCCATATTCTCCCTTGGGAATGGTGCCCTCGAAATCGAGGTAGGCGACGGGATGATCCTCCACTTCCACGGCCAGATGTTTCCCGCCCTTTTTGGTCGGGAGACCCTTTGGCACGGCCCAGCATTTTAAAGTGCCTTCCATTTCCAGACGTAAATCGTAATGTAAACGGCTGGCGGCGTGTTTCTGAATCACGAAACGAACTCCGCCATTTTTGTTGTTAACGATTTTTCCCCCCGGCTCGGGTGTTTTCTGGAAATTACGCTTTTTGGTGTATTCCTCAAGCGCCATGGTTCAGGCCGCCTTCCTGGATTTGGCGGTGGCTGGTTTCCTGGCCGGGGTGGGTTTCTTTTTGGTCTGGGAAATACTTTGTTGCAATACGGAAACCAGATCGACCACGTTCGTGGGGCGGCGCGTTTTCTTCGGCGCGGTAGATTGCTTGTCGCCTTTTTCGATCTTGTCTTCGATCATCTTCTCGACGGCTTCGTGGTATTCGTCGGTGTAGCTGTCGGGGTCCCACTTGGAGGTCATGCTGTCAATCAGTTGCCGGGCCATCTGCAGCTCAGGTTTGGTGGGGGATTTTTCTGAGGGTGCCTTGAATTCGCTAACAGCAATAAGTTCCGCCGGGAAATGCATCAGCTCCAGCATGAGACCTTTTTCCTGCGGCTTCACAGCGGCAAGATGTTGCTTGGTGCGGATCACCACTTTGGCGATGGCAATCTTGTTGGAATTTACCAGCGCATCCCTCAGCAGCACGTAAGCTTTGTCCCCGCCTTTCGATACTTCCAGAAAGTAAGGTTTGTAAAAAAGCAACGGATTTACCTCCTGGATATCGACAAAATTGATAATGTCCACGGTTTGCGTTGCCTCCACATCCACGCGGGCAAAATCCTCGTCCTTGAGCACGACGAATTGGCCTTTTTGATGTTCATACCCTTTGACGATTTCATTCCAGGGAACCTCCTTGCCATCTGCCTCGGCGACACGTTTGTAGTTGACCGGGCTAAGGTCTGTGCCGCGCAGCAGCTTGAATTTTAGTTCCTCCCGGCTGGTGGCAGGGAAAAGGGACACGGGAATGCTAACCAGGCCAAAACTGATCGATCCTTTCCAAAGAGCTCGCATGGTAAATTGAAATTAGATGGGCGACTGCCCGCCAGTCGCACTGTAAATTTCGCCGGTGACGTAACTAGCCTCGGCACTGGCGAGAAAAACGAAAAGAGGAGCAAGCTCCACAGGTTGGGCAGGGCGGCCATAAACGGTTTTGGCACCGAACTGACTCGATTTTTCCCCAGGCATGGTCGAGGGAATGAGCGGCGTCCATACCGGTCCGGGAGCCACGGCGTTGACGCGGACTCCTTGTTGGATTGCAAACGAAGCCAGCGATTTGGTGAAGCTGGCGATGGCGGCTTTGGTGGCTGCGTAAGGCAGCAAAATATCACTGGGATCAATCGATTGGATGGAGGCAGTGTTAATAATCGAGGCGCCTGGTGGCATCTGCGGCAGCAATTCCTGGCAAAGCCGAAACATGGCAACCACATTGATGCTGAACGTGCGCTCGAACTCCTCATCCGGGATGTCCGCGAATTTTTCGTAAGTGCGCTGGAAGGCGGCATTGTTTACGAGGATATCCACTCCTCCCAATTCCTTCACGGCTTCCCTGGCGATGCGCTGGCACGCGGCTTTGGATTCGAGATCGCCTGGTAGCAAGACAGCTTTACGACCTGCCTCGACGATGTGTCGTTCCGTTTCTCGCGCATCTTTTTCCTCCCCTGGTAAAAATCCGATGGCCACGTCCGCACCCTCGCGGGCAAATGCCAAAGCCACGGCGCGCCCAATGCCGCTATCACCACCAGTGATCAATGATTTGCGTCCGGCGAGACGGTTGTGACCCTGGTAGCTAGTCTCGCCATGATCCGCCGCAGGTTCCATTTTCGCCTCATCGCCAGGAGGGTTTTGGGTCGCCTCGGAGAACGGCGGTTTGGGATAAAGATTACGCGGATCGAAAAGCGCGCTCATACTTTTAAGCAAATCAGGAATAAGATTAACTAAAACAGACCCTCCGGGGATTGGACCCGGAGGGCTGCATGGTGTTGTTTTTTTTAATGTGACCGCTCTAGTTCCGCACTTGCAACGGCCCTGTCAGAAGTGTTCCGGCCGTCAACTTTGTGTTCGTCCACGACGGAGACATTTTCGGCGTCCGAGTTTTTAAAGACCTGTTTCGCATTATCCAAATCATCGTTTTCACTGACGTGAACCGAGATGAGATAATTGCCGTCTTTGAGCTTGGAATCATACAAACGAGCCTCGATCTCGGGAATGCCGAGGCCGACGAGACCGCCGACGATGCCACCGGTGGCTGCGCCCACGCCCAGGCCACTGAGCGCACCCAGAATGGGACCAGCCGCGATGAAGGGGCCTGCACCGGGAATGGCTAGGAGACCAATGCCAGCGAGCAACCCGAGAACTCCACCCGCGACGCCGCCCGTGGTGGCACCAATGGTGGCGGCTTCGGGTGCCTTGGAAGCTTTAATGTGACCGATGTCGTGGTCGCCCTCGACGTCGGGGGCAAGAATGGAGATGTCTTCATTCTCGAACCCTGCCTGGACGAGGTTGTTGACGATGATGTCGGCGTGTGAATAGGATTTTGCGATTCCGAATACTGCTTTGTTCATAATGTTGGATTTTCTAGTTAATGTTTGGGTTGTTGTTTTTTGTTACCTGGCAGCGACCTCGATTTGATTGGTCACTTGGTTTTTACCAGCCACCTTCTGTGCGATGACGGCAATTTTATTTTTTTCATCCAGCGTGTCCACGGGACCACGCAGGTTAACCTGTCCACCAGTGATGGTGATGATTTTGATGTTCTTCGCATTTGACGAGAGAGTGTCATCGGCGACGAGAGCCTTCCGGATTTCGCTGGTAAGGCGGATATCCTCGGACTCATTGGATTGATCGATGGGCGTGAGAGTCTCACCGGTTTTATCGCGGCTATTTTCAGCCGTGTTATCATTTTTCTTGGGCTCATCCATGGCAAAGGCCATGCAAGCCAATGCCATGAGAACCGTGCTGGTTATCAGTGTTTTTTTCATTTTTGGGTTTTATTTTAATAGTCAGTATTGCTAACTAAAAGTAATTCGCGTTTCGATTTAAAGGCGGTCTTATAAAAATGATCTAAAATTTGAAATTATGTCTTCCAGGGCAGAAAAAGCAGGGTTAGTAGGGTAGGCGTCTCGCATGCCGCAGAGAGCATCCTGCCCGATGCGATCCAGGAGTGTTGGAGGCAGGCGGAACGCCCACCCTACCCGTGACTTTTGCGGTGTTGCCAACTAAAGCCATGGGTTATACTTTTTCGTAAATCTGCGTGACTTCGTTTTCCGAAATTGCGCTTTGCAGACTTTCCTCGAATGCCAACTTTAGCGATTGAGCTACAATCGCACCTGTGTCGCTGCAACTTTGCAATCCATAGGAGTAAGGTCGAACCCCGGTGGTATGCGTGAAGGAAATGTCATAAATCATGCTACTAACCCGGCCATTGGTTCCTATAACCCGGTAAGTCCCATCAATGTCGATTCCGCCTGTATCATACACCTTTCGTCCGTTCCCGGTGGCGACACGTTCCGCATTTTTATCCGGTAAAGAATCTAAATTTCGCTCATTGGCAAATTTCGCCTGTGCCTTTCTCACAACTCCTGTGGTAACGAGAGTGGCGAACGGATAGTGCTCGATGGCAACCGGTTTTTGGCCGCTACAATCGACGAACATCCGGTAATGCACCTCCTCATCCCCTTCCCTCTGTTGAACACGGACCGTGGTCAACCCCTTTTCGGTTGGCTCATCACGCACACGAGCCATGCCAGGAATCAACTCCAATTTTCCGGCCTCGTGCAGGGCGAGAAGTTGGTCACCGGAGCCTAGAGGCAAAGCTGCGATGACGTTCATGAGAAACGGCATCACCGTGGAGTTTAGAAAGATGTGATCCTCCGCTGGCATCAATTCGGCATGGAAGTTCAAAGTGTAAATGAGATCATCGATGACTTCCTTCCAATGGATCGGATTATTTCCCAACACCGAATCCCTCGCCTCCACCATCTCGGCTCGCATCCCTGCAAAGGCATCGTAGTATTGATGCTCCTCGTTCATTTTCCCGACAAATTTTGCGAAAGTGAAGTTTTTGTCTTTGAGCATTTCGGCGATTTCGCTCAAGCCATCTCTCATAAAGGCATGCCGCAAGGCTGGGCGGCAGACAACATCGAAATAAAAGTCGATGCGCAGGAATCCTTTGACATTGACCAGGCTTAGCAAGTGCTCACGGGTTACGTGCTGATAAATTTTGCGTTGTAGTTTTTCGATGCCGTAACGCAAATGTGGCAGCTTCCCGTGGCCTGCGTGCATGATGATTTTAAAATTCTCCGTGCCCTGAGCAGGCCGGTATTCCAGCCCCGAAGAGCTGGCGATAAATTCCCCATGACGCATTGCCAGGGATGCAACGACGTCAAACGCGCTCAAAGAAGCGCCTAGCGTTCCGATGGGGTAGTTAAAATATTCCCCATCTTTGGGCAGAAGCTTTAAAATCGGCCAGGGTGAGGCATAATATCCATTGTCGGGCCGGTCGTCTTTCGGCCAGTGATGGCCAGTTGCGATGAACACTTTATCAAAACTGTGCCGGCCATTCCCGGTCACTAGAAATGCCTTGCCAGCTTTATCGCACAGAATATCCAACACGCGACAGCCCGGAAACTCGTGAATCTTAACACCTTCATTCGCAAGCTTCTCGATAAGGGCTTGATATTGCGCGTGTAAATATTTCCCAAGAGCAATGCGGCTGTAAATCTTTTGCTCGCTAATCTCTTCCCGCACCACCTCCAGTTCTTCCAAAGTGGCCAGGTCCAGACTTCTGAGCCAGTCGGCAAAGGAAACGAGCAGCGGCGGCATCTCCTCGGACGGTATATTAGCCATGTTAGTCTTATCAACCATCTCCGGGCTGTAAGGCATGCCCATGCCCATAAGATTTCCTTTTTCGTAAACGGAAATACTGGCGATGTTTTCATACAAGAACTCCGATTGCTCGAGCAGATGCTTCAAAAGATAAATGGCGGAAGGCCCGCTTCCGACCATCGCTAAGTGGTATTTACGAGACATGACTGTAATAATAGTTATTCCTCCCAGACACCGCGCCATCTCGTGACACCTTGTTCTGCAAGGGGGCGGCGCCGGGTGGTGCGATTCTCCCGGCAAGGCGCGATGAGTTTGTAACCAGTGGATTCGCCCGCGCTTATCTCAAAGGCAAATTTCCCTAACCAAGTGTTTGCATTCACATATTCCAGGTTCACAGATTTGCCCAAATCCCATTTTCCTAGTTCGGGGCAATCTCCCGACACGATCACGGTATCCAAGATGAACTTTTCCGGCTAATTCGCCCACCGCTCATTGATGCGCCTGAATTTGATTTAACCATAATGTCCTCTGGGAAAATTTAACCCAGCACTTTGGCGTAGTAAGCCAGCATATCCGGGTCGATCTCGCCGGGGGCGCAAAGTTGCGGTTCCTCGGGAGATTCCGGCCAGGGAAAGCTCGGTGGCAATTCGTCGCGCACGACGAGTTCCTGACCGTCTTCCGGATGCTGGCCCTGCCAGATTTCGCCGATCTGATTGTAATCGCCCGGGGTGAATTTCCACATGATGGTATGCACACCCCCGGCCTCATGTTTCATGGCCTCGGGGAATTTCTTGTTACAGACATCGGGAATGGGTAACAGGCTGCTCACGTTGGCACCGGTCAGTTTCTCCAGCGCCTTGGCGTAGGCCACGATGTGGACACCGCCGCGGACTAACAAATATCCGACAAGAGCGCGAGCCGTCGGGTCGGGACACATCTCATAGACGCGCATCTTCCCGGCGCGGGCGCCGCATTCGAGGAAGAAATTATGTAACAAATCCATCTTCAGGTTTCCGGTGGCGGTGACATAGCTGCCATTCCACATGTTACCCATCGAGTCGAAGGGTCCGCAGGTTTGGGCGGTCCCCAGGAAGTGATAGGTATTGCGGGCGGCGGCCATTTGCTCGAGTGGCGCGGGGTCTTTCGCCCCTTTTTTGCCTGTTTTTTTCCTGTCCTCGGCAGTGGTGCCGAAAGGTTTGTTGCGGTCGGTGCGTGGAGTGGCTCCATTCAGCAGCAGGTTCGTCGCAGCGGCCACCGCTTCGATGTGGCTATACTCCTCGGCGGCTATGTTGCAGATCAAGTCGTAGAAGGGACGATACTTTTCCTTCCCCCGAAAATTGAAGGATTGAAAGGTGTAATTCATGAGCGTGGATAGCTCACCGAATTTACCGCCCATCAATTCCTGAACGGCGGCGGCTGCGTTGGGGTTGGGACCTTCCGGCACGGGAAGGTCCACCGCGATGGCGTCGATTCGTTGGATCATAACATGTAAGGATTATTTATTGGCGGCGACGTTGATGACGGTGGTGGCTAACTCGGTGAGTTTTTTATCCGTGGCACTTTCCTCGTCGAGAGTAAGTTGCAGAAATTTGGCACCGTCTTTTTCGCCTAGCAGTTCGGCATAGGTGCGGGCGCAGCCATAGCCGGCGATCTCGTAATGTTCCACGCGTTGGGCGGCGGCGATGAGGCCCGCATCGCGCACTTCCTCGTCGGCTTCTTCCTCGATCATTTCGTCGCCCTCGGCGAGGACACCTTCCATGCCTTTGCACTTGGGGCCGCGAGTCGTCTGGCTAAGATTACCGAGAATGGTTTCGAGGCGTTGCGCCTGCACTTTGGTTTCTTCGAGATGTTGCTGGAAGCCTGCCTTCAGTTTTTCGCTGCTGGCCGCTTTGATCATTTTGGGCAGAGCCTTGACGATTTGTTTTTCGGCGCTGTAAAGGTCTTTGAGTTCGTGGATGTAGAGGTCTTTGAGAGTTTCGAGTTGCATATTAGGATTACGTTTTTGTTTGTTTGAATTGTTGGATTACAAAACAAGTTTCGGAAACACTTTGGATTTCGGACGTAATAAAAAATTATTTTTTATTTTTTTGCAGGTCCATTTGACACCTCTCCCGCGATGTTGATTGAGCTTATGTTTGCTTTCTTCTCGAACAAACTGGGATGCCTGGGTTCGGTCGTGGGATCCATCCTGGGCTCGCTTTTACTCATGCTCATTTTGCGAGGGTGCAGCGGTTAGGACTTGAAAAAACTTCCAGACGTTCTTTTGACCGTGCCGCAGATGAGTTGTATGGCTCTAAACATGAAAATCGCCACGCCCCAGCCTTTCGCCCACCGTGTATCGCTTTCCCTGCCCCTGTTTACCTCGCATGTGCGGGCGGGGTTTCCTTCCCCGGCCGATGATCATGTCGATAAGGCGCTCGATCTCAACGAACACCTCATCCGCAACCCCGCCTCCACCTTTTTCGTCCATGTGGAGGGGTATTCCATGGTCGATGCCGGCATTACCAATGGCGACATTCTCATCGTGGACCGGGCCGAGACTCCGCAGGACAAGCAAATCGTGGTCGCAATGCTGGACGGCGAATTCACCGTAAAACGCTTCCGCCGCCGGGGAAAACGCATCTGGCTGGCAGCGGGCAACGTTGCATTTAAGGATTTGGAACTCACCGACGACAGCGAACTCACCATCTGGGGCGTGGTCACATTCATTATCCACACCGCCCGATGACGACACGTTTCGCCCTGGCCGATTGCAATAATTTCTATTGCTCCTGCGAGCGGGTCTTCGATCCCCGGCTCATCGGCAAGCCCGTCGTCGTGCTCAGTAACAACGACGGCTGCGTGATCGCCCGCAGCGAGGAAGCCAAAAAACTCGGCATCGCGATGGGGGCACCCGCCTTTCAAATGCAAGGTGCTTTCCGCGAGCATGGCGTCGTCGTTCTCAGCTCGAATTACGCCCTCTATGGCGACATGAGCGCCCGAGTGATGCAAACCATGCGAGCCAGCGTGTCGCAGATGGAGGTGTATTCCATCGACGAGGCGTTTCTGCTCCTGGACTCAGCCCAGGGCGAGGCGTTTGCGCGTGCCCTTCGTGCCCAGGTGAGACAATGGACCGGCATCCCCATCTCCATCGGCATCGCCCCCACGAAAACCCTGGCAAAAATGGCCAATCGTCTCGCCAAAAAAACTCCCGGCACCGGAGGCGTCTTTGAATTTGCGGGCGAGGACGACATTTTGAGCCGGATCGAATGCGGCGACATCTGGGGCATCGGACGTCGCCTCGTTCCCCGTCTCGCCCAGATGGGCATCGGCACCGCTTTGCAACTGAAAAACGCCGATGCCGCCCTCATTCGCCGCAAGTTTGGCGTCGTCGGCGAACGCATCGTCCACGAGTTGAACGGTCTTTCCTGCATTCCCTTGGAAGCCATCCCCGCTTTGCGCAAAGGTGTCGCCTCGGCGAAATCCTTTGGCAAACCCGTCTTCGACCTCCCCGAGCTGGAGGAAGCCCTCGCCAGCTACATTGCCCGTGCCGCCGAGAAACTCCGGGCGCAAGACCTTTACGCCACCGAGATGCAAGTCTTCCTCGAGACCAACCCCTTCCAGCCCGATCTTCCCCAATATCATCCCACCGCCCATGGCACGCTGGAAAAAGCCTCCCACCACACTCCCGATCTCATCGCCTTGGGTTTGCGCCTGCTGCGTTCCATTTATCGCACCGGCTACCTCTATAAAAAAACGGGCGTCTTTTTGAACGAACTCGTGCCCGCTGCCGGAGTGCAACTCGCCCTCGGTCAAAATGACAGCGATGCTCCCACCCGCAAACGCCTCGCCGTGGATAGCATCGTGGACGAACTCAACCGCAAACTGGGCCGCAACACCGTCACCTTTGGCAGCATGGGCACGCAGCGCGAATGGAAGATGCGCCAGCAAAAGAAAACGCCCCGCTACACCACCTGCTGGAAAGAACTCCCCATCGTGAAAGCCAGATAAATGGCTGCGGAGCGGCATGAAGACAAAAGGAACGCGGGTTTTTCGGGGGGCGCACGCGACGCGTGTGCTGATCGGAGCGACTCGCCCCAATTGCCCCTTCCACTGGCGAAAGCCACACAGATTTATAGGTTGACGTCGCACCGGGATTCGCGGGCGTTCCCCAGTCTCCTATTCACTTTACCTTCAACCCCTCATCATGTGCACCCGTTTTTCCATCGGCAACCTCGTCCTTAAACCTGGCACACTCGTCGATTGCTGGCTCGATGGCCGTCCGCAAAGATTCGTCTGGGCGGGGTTTGCCACCACGGAAAAAATGCATTACTGGACCAAACAACGCGGCGGCATCCTCCTCGATGTGCCCGCCGAACGCTTTGCCGAACGTTCGCAACGCGACGCGCGCCTCATCTGGGGCGATGTCCCGGCCCAACACGTCATTCGCGGTCTGCTCGACCCGAACGAAGGACGGCCGCTTTTAAAAATCGTCACCCGCGCCTCCCATGCCGATGAATTGGAGCAATACGAACACCCGCGAATGCCCGTCATCGAAGCTCCGCTTTATTCCGCGACGCTCATCGAGCCGCCCCCGACCCCGCCCTCGCCTCAGGGGGAACTCTTTTAGCCGACCCCCATTCTACCTCCCGCTCGCTCTACCCGCAGGCCTTCCCTTGTTCCCAAGTTGCACTTGCGAACGAGGAGAAAAAAGCCCCTCGGAGTGATTCGGCGGGTTTTTTTCTTTGCAAGGCGACACCAGAAAAATATAGGAGTTTAATCCGAGTGGTGTTAATAGCCGGTCGTGCGTTTGAACATTGTTATATTAAGAAAATTAATACGTAACCTTCACAGACCATGACGTCCTCCTCCCTTGAAGAACAACTCCGCGCGGAAAATGCGCAGTTACGCACCCGGCTGGAGGAGGCCGAGGCCACCAACGG
>JBBRFA010000062.1:0-20134 GCA_038225185.1 Chthoniobacterales bacterium | reverse complement strand
TGTTTGCAATGCAGGCTCCTAGTTAAGACTGCTTACGCCGATAGATTCTGCGCGCTCGCCTGACCTCTCGTTCGCCTTGCGCCGTTGCCTGCCAGCGATCCAAGCGACCTGCTTCACAATGATGTCGAAGTCGGCCACGATTCGCTCGACGATGACGTGGGTGTGTTTGCTCTTCACCTCCCCGAAAAGCTCGGTGAGGGCTGAGAGAACCTTGTCTTTTTCTTCTTCGTGATCGACTTGGCTCTCAACCTCGACGGTGTTTTTGGCGATTCGAGAATGGCCTTCTAAAAACTTTAGGCTGTTATGCAAACCCTGCTCATGCTTCTCGCGGATCTTTTCCAGTTGCTTGCCGAGTTCTTTGAATTTGGGTTTTCTTATGTCATCGCGCACGGCTTCGACACGCACGTTTTGGTTGAGGAGTTAGCCATTCTGGGCCGCGCCAAAGCAAGCCGTGCCCAATCCGTCGCGAGACTCATGAAAATGAGCGCTCGATCACTCCTCAAAGTAATCTGAATCCACCCGCTTGATAGCAATAGAGCGAACCGTTGAGACGCCCACGTTATATTCGATCATCAATCCAGCCAGTCGATTCCCACCAATGAGGATGACCTTGTGTTGAACGGACTTGGCATACTCGATGGCATTCTTGTGAAAGTCACTCGTGGTGATGAATACTCCCTTTGTGGCATGCTTCCCAACCAATGCCCCCACAAAATTCTGCACCTCAGCGCGGCCCACTGTCGATTGCCACCGCTTGGCCTGCACATAGATGACATCCAGGCCGAGACGGTCTTCATTAATGATCCCGTCAATGCCTTCATCATTGGATTTTTGAGTTACAAGAGCCGCTTCTGCCCGCGAACCTCCGTAACCCATCGCGAACAGGAGATCGACCACCAATTCCTCGAACTTATACGGATCCATTTTGGCCATCAGGTCGAGCAAGTCGGAAGCAAGTGTGCTATCCAGCTTTTGCAATGCCTGCTCAATTTGTTCAGTCGGCGTTTGCTCGCTGGGAGAAGCAAGGTCGATTTTACCGTCGGCAGTCTCTTCGGACGGCTTCAAGACTTTTTCAACGAAGCTCGGATAGGTGGCAAGCACCTTGTTGTCGATGGTTGGCGGATTCGTTGCTATAAGACTTTGGCCCTCGTTGGTGATTTTTAAGTGCCCGCGCTTAACCTTTTCCACCAACTTCGCCTGTTGCATATACCACCCAGCCCAGCCAGTTCGATTATGCACGTATGTCTGCGCACCGCTTGGCAGCCTTGCCTGCCGCTGATCATCTGTCAGCCCCATCGTCTCAGCCACTCGCTGGCTGCACTCCTTGAGAGGCAGTTCTTTTCCGGCGTCTCCAAGCACACGAAGAAGGGGGAGCATGATGTCTTGATAGCTAGGAATCGTCATGGTGAAAAAAGAAGGGCTAAATATAGGAATTTGATTTTGCGGCGCTGATGGTCAAGTGGCGGGATATCGCCCTACCGAAAGCGCAGTTTCGTGCCTGTGACATCGCGGCCCTTCCCCCAGCGCCGGATGTGCAGGCACTGCGGGTCGAGATGCTCCAGCCCCACATAATTTTCCCCCCGCGCATCCTTCGGCTCCGCCCGCTCCCCGATGCTCTCCACCACGTCCCTAAACCGCACGCGCTTCCACCCCTTGCGGTCGAAGAGCGGGAGCGATGCCGAGGCGGGATTGGGCTGGAGATTTTCCAATGGTGGCGCAGTGGCGGTCATGCTTGGGCGAGTTTTTCCAGCGGTTCGATGGCGTCCACGAGGAGCCGTTCGCCCGCGATGCGGAGAAGCGCGGATGTGGGCGGCTGGGAGGCCAGCAGACCGTAGGCGCAGGTGTGCAGGGCTTCGTCGAAGTCTTCCGCCCTTTCGGGAGCAAGGAGTTGACGCAGGCCTTTGCCGGCTTGCAGGGCGAGTTCGCGCCAACGGACGGGGAAGCGGGTTTGCAGGGCATCCGACCAATGCGGCCCCCAATTCAGCAGCGTGTCCTCGTGTTTCCGTTCAGCAAGAAGGGCGAGGGCCAGAACGCGACCGAGGTCTTTGTTGCTCCGCCTGATGCGGCGTCCGCTGATGAGGCCGGTCGTGGTCTGCGGGCCGATAGCGGGATGGTGCAGGAGATTGGCAAGCGCCATCATTTCCGGCCGGGCGACGCTGATGCCGAATTCCGTGGGCACTGGCTGGTAATCCGTTAGTAAAAGGAAACCGAAGCTGCACAGGCTGAAGTGGCCGTTGGCGGTGGGCAATCGGATGTAGCGCTGGCCGAGGTCGTCCGGGGATTCCGGCACGGTGAGGAGTTCGATAAACCAGTCCTGAGAGCCGGGTGGCCGAAGCCGAGCGACGGGCAGATTTTTGTCTGGTGTGGCAGCGGTGCCGGGAGCGGGGAACTCCTCAGTCGGATGGAAGGTCCAATGAGCGGAAAACAAGCGTTCGGTGACCGCAATGCCGGCAGGAATGGCGCGGATGCGCGGGGAGAGCAGGAAATCGGCGTCCTTGGTGCGGACCTGAAGCGATGGATTGTCACCGAAGAAATAATAACCGGCGGCAAGGCTGCCGATGACGATGAGGTTTCCCCGGCAGTCGTCCGGGATGGCGGCGGCGACCTGCTGCAAGGCGGCGCAGGGCGATATGAAGGCGTTGTTACTGCTCATGCAGTGCCTCCTTTCGGCGTGAGAGCATGGAGGAATTCCAACGCTTGGGATTCCAGTCGCATCTCGTGGAGGTCGAGCAGGCACTCGACAGGATCGGCCCAAAGCGCGCCATCGGGATCGGTCTCGAAGAATACGTGGGGAGACCACAGCAAATGGATCACGAGCCGGGCTGGTTCCTCGCTTCCAGCGGGCTTCAGCGCGGGATCAAGCTGCCGCAGGAACCCAAGGTCCGGCTGACGGGTGCGGCAGTGGAGGGTGAGGTCCAGTCGTGGGGTGCCGATGAGGTCAATCGCCGGGAAGAGGCGTCGCGCGCCCAATACGCCAGCGATGGCAACTCCGTCGGGGTGGAGTTTTTGCAGTCGGGACACCAGCGATTCCACCGAGCGAGGCTGGCCGGATCTGTCGGTGAAACGAAGCGTCTGGCGCACTTTGTCGGCATTGGCGACGAGGCGGAACCATTCGTCTTTGGGAAAAGCTTTCAGTTCAACGCGCCTATCGGAGTGGCGGGCAAGGTATTTTTCGAGTTTCTCCAATGCAGAGGCAACGGTGGGGTAAGTGCAGCCAGTGGCTTCCGCCAGCCAACGGGAGGTGAGCGGTCCGGCGCGTTTGATCCATTGGTTGATGAGGATGCGGAGGATGTCGTAAAATAGCTCGGATGAACGTGGGGCACGAGTTGCCGCCATACCGCGTCGTTCCTTCTCCACGGTCGCGCTGATGATGCTTTGTGTTTGCGGGTCTAATTCGCGGGGGAAACTCATGATCTGATTTTCTTTGGGAATGCAGACGGTGAGGCGCTCCAGAATCTCGGGGCGCAGCACCCTGGAGATGCTGATCCACTCCTCTTGCAGACGAGGCAGGGTGATCGCGGAATCGGCGAGCGCCAGATAGCCCTTAAATCCAGGGCGGTTGCCAAGAATGGCGGCCAGCTTCATCAAGGCGCTGTTCATCGTTCGCAGCGAACTGGCACCGATTTTCACTTCGATCAGAGCATCGCCGACCTCGGCATCCACGTCGCTGTGGAGCCGGGAGCGGGTTGCTGTTGCCGGGCTGGTTATCATGAAGTAAACCTACAGGAGAAAAATTTAACTGGCAAGTAAATATTAAAGTGGCAACTCGAAATTAAACTTGCTTTTCAATTTTAAGGTCGCGACTTCATTTAAACTGCGAGGGCGGTATCCGTTTGCGCCTGCATTTCCCCTCCGACAAACAGCGAGATGCTCAGGTTCCCGTCCTTCGCCCGGAGTTCCTTAATCGGCACGACGCGGGCGAAGCCGGGTTCGTCTTTAGTTAGGGTTGCGATGCGCTTCGACACTCCGGTAGTGCAACATCTTGTCTGTAAAAGCGAAAGGCACCGATAGCTCCAGTTTGATAGCGTTACGGGTTTTGGGTTTGAACGAAATCAGTCTCAATGCTCCCAAACCGTGCGGCATTCTTTCCCCAGAGAGGCCAGTATCCTAACAAAACAGGAATAAATTCCAAACTCCCGTTGTATTGACTGGCTGCCCTATTTTCCAGCACTCCATCCACCGTCGATCACAAATGCAGTGCCAGTCACGAAGGCGGACTCTGCGCTGGCGAGATAAAGTGCTGCGGCCGCAATTTCCTCCGGCAGTGCCATGCGCCCCAGGGCCTGCGAGGACGACATTTCGACCAAGGCCGCTTCGGGATCGGCATATTCGCGCAGACGCGCTTCGACAAATGGTGTCATCACACGTCCTGGACAGAGACAATTTACCCGGATGCCTTGCCTGGCATGGTCGAGGGCCATGGCTTTCGTCATGCCAACGACAGCAAACTTGGACGCGCAATAGGCCAGCCTGTCCCGAATGCCAATGACTCCTCCAATCGAGGCGAGATGAATAATATTCCCAGACTTCCTTGCAATCATTGCTGGTAAAAAAGCCTTGGAAACATTAAACACCCCACGAACATTGACAGCCATCATTCTGTCGAAATCCGCCTCCGCCGTTTCCAAAAGGGTGCCCACGCATCCGACGCCCGCATTGTTAACCAACACATCCACCTGGCCACGTTCCTCCACGATCCGCTGAGCCAATTGCCTGGATTGTTCAGGATCCGTTACATCCAGCTCGACAAATTCGGCACATCCACCGCTGCGCTGAATAAGTTCCACCTGAATCCGCCCTGCATCCACGTCGCGATCCGCCACATAAACGGTTGCACCCGCCTTAGCAAAAGTGGAGGCGATGGCAGCACCAATCCCTGACGAGGCACCAGTGACCACTGCTATTTTTTCAGTCAATTTAAACATAATAATTCAAAAGATTCCGTAAGGGGCGAAAACTTTCCCCCTTATCAGGAACGCCGTGGGCTAATTCCTGTTGCAGGTTATTCTCACCTTGAGTTTTTTCAAGTGCGAACCGAAGCACATCTCCTGGTTCTCTTGGGGAACGAGGAAACTGCCGGGGGATTGGGAAAGCAAATCGCGCAACAAAACACGCCGGCTCCCGTATTTTTCTCCTGCCATAAAGGAGACCTGCATTTGTAAAATCAGCAGGTCAACCGTTCGACTCCGATAGTCTGCTCTCTTTCTCCTAATAAACAGATTCCGAAGCCTTCGTCCGATTGAGAAACACCTGGCAAAAGGTAAATAAAATAATAAAGATAATGACCGAAAGCGCCGCCGCCCAGCCAAAGCGATACATGCCGAAGGCCGCTTTATAGACGTAGGAGACGAGAATGTGCGTCGAATCCGCTGGCTCGCCTCCGTTGGAAATTAGATAGATCACGTTCACATTATTAAACGTCCAGACCGTGCCGAGGGTGATCGCGGGGAGCATGATCGGCTTAAGCAGGGGCGCGGTGATGGTGCGGAATTGTTGCCAGGCCGAGGCGCCGTCGATTTGCGCCGCCTCATAGAGCTCGCCCGGGATGGATTGCAACCCGCCCAGCGCGATCACCATCATGAATGGGAACCCCAGCCAGATATTGGTGAGGATGGCTGCCGTAAAAGCCTGCGTCGGTGAGGCGAGCCATTCGATGGGCGAGAGATGAAAGAATTTGTTGAGGATCAAATTGATCGACCCGTATTCGTAATTAAACATCCCCCGCCAGGTGAGCGCGGTGATGTATTGCGGCAGCGCCCAGGGGAGAATCAGTAAAATGCGCCAGGCAGGTTTGCCGACGATGAATTTTTGATTCAAGATCACCGCCAGGAAGACGCCGAGCGACACGTGGAAGACAATGTTGATCACGGTCCAAAGCACAGTTTTACCAAAGATATTCCAAAAAAGTGGCTCGCTAAGCACGGCCTGATACTGTTGAAATCCAATCACCCGCCAGTCGCGGATGTGGTAGATGTTGGCGTTGGAAAGGGATAATACCCCGTTATAAAGCAGCGGCCAGGCGACCACCATCCCCACCACGAGGAGGGCGGGGCCGAGCATCAATGCCAAAAAAAGTCGGCTTTGCCAGCGTTCGTTCATAGGTTGGAATCCGCGATTTTTTTCTCGCACTCGCGTTGCATCAGCCGCGCCCCCTCCTGTGCGGTCACCGCGCCGCTCATCACCAGTTGATAGGGTCCGCGCATGCCGTCCCAGATTTGCCGCATTTGCGGCTGGATGGGGATCGGGCGCGAATGGGCGATCATTTTGCGGCTGGCCAGCAACGTCGGATTACCCAGGACCACCTCCGATTCCACCACGTCGCGCCGCACCGGATAAGTGAGAACCTCACGCGCCATCACCGCCTGCACTTCGGATCCAGTAAGAAATCTAAGCAAACGTCCCACCGCCTCTTTTTTCTCCGGGCCTACATTCACATTCACGGAATAGCCTTTTGCCGCCACCATCGAGGCTGCGGGGATGCCAGTGGCGGAGTTGACCGGAAGCGGGTGCGCCGTCGAACGGCCTGCCACTCCCACTCCGTATCCCGCCCAAGCCCAGGGACCATTGATGATCATGGCGGTGCGCCCCTCTTTGTAGAGCATCTCGGCGATCTCATAATCTCCCTCCTTGGGGATGACCCGATATTTGTCGCGCAGATCGAGGATAAATTGCAGCGCAGCCACCGTCTCCGGCGTGTCCAGCGTGGGATGTCCCTTCTCATCCATCACCCAGCCGCCGAACGCGGTGAGGAACGGTATGAAAAAATACGGTTCGCGGTAGTTCCAATTCAACCCGTAAACATCCGTTTTTCCGTCCCCGTCGAGATCCTTGGTCAGTTCCTGGCTCATGCTGATCAACTCGTCCAAAGTCGCCGGCGCACGGGTCATTTTTGCGTCGTTGCAGACAAGCGCGAGCTGGTTGCCAAGTTGATCCGCCACCAGCCACGGGTGTCCGTTCCAACGCACGATCCCCTCGGGAATGAAACCCTCCAAAAACGCTGCGTCCAGAATTCCGTCCACAGGCTGGATGGTTTTGGTAAGCTCAAATACCCCCACATTATCCGCCGCGCCATTGACCAGGTCGGGCCCCTGGCCGGCCACTGCGGCGATGATGTAGAGATTCCTCAATTCCTCGGGTTCGCGATAGAGCGCCTCGACCGCCACGTCCGGATTCTCCTGCATGAAACGCCCGATGAGTTGCACAAACAAATCGCGTTCGGGACCGGATTTCTGGTGCCAGATCGAGACCTGGATTTTTCCATCCAGCTTCGCGCCGCACCCGGCAGCCAGCCAGACGGTCAGCGCGAGCACAATGAGAGTAAAAGGGCGCACGTTAGGGAGCCTCGGAAAAAACCACCCCGGTGAGCGCGGGCACGGTCACCGACAGTCCATTTGCATCCACCGAGAAGGCGGCTTTTTCCCCTTCCGTCTGGAAAATCGACTCCGTTTTAAGACCGAACCCGGGCAAAGCCAGCGTCACCGCCTCCTCGCCCCGGTTTAAAATCACCAGTTTTCGCTCCCCATCGAGCGTCCTGGTATAGGCAAACGACCCACTTTCATCCGGTGTGGGCACCACGGTAAAATCACCCCGCCGCAGCGCCAATGACCCGTTGCGCAGGGTAATGATCGCCTGGAAGAAATCAAAAATGTTGCGATCAAAATTAACGTCGTCCGGCTCGCGCACATTCCCCCGCGGATCCGATTGCTGGGGGTCGAACTTCATATCCTCCCACGCCATCGGCATCCGGTCATCCGGATCGTGTGCGCTCCACATGCCGGCCTCGGTGCCGTAATAAATCATCGGCGCACCAAAATACGTGAGTTGAAAAAGCGCGACCAACTTTTGAATCGAACGTTCCCGCGCGTTAGGCTTGCGAATGAGGTAGCCAGGCTCGAAGCGCGGACTGTTGTTGGCATTGAAATTAAACCCGCTGCGATCCTCGTAAGGCACCCGCCCCGAGTTCACAATCGTCGAGGCCACCCGCTCGGTGTCGTGCGAATCGACCAGGTTTTGCATCACCGCCGCCACTCCCTCGGGAAACGCTGCGCGCCGTTCGTTCAAGAGCACGCCAAACTGCGAGGGCGGGATCACCCGATCGATCAAAAATCCCTTCACCGGCATGGCAAAGGCAAAATAATTCATGCTCGCCGAAAACTCCCCTTCCCGGATCAGTTCCTCCGGATTCTTCCAAATCTCCGCCACCGTGTAGGCCTCGGGGTTGAGCTTGCGGACATACCGGTTCCAATCCCGCCAGAATTTCGTCGGACGCTCGTCCGCCACATCCAGCCGCCATCCGTCGATGCCAGGCACCTCTTTGCCATCCACGACCGGACGCATCCACCGTTCCGTGATTTGAAAAATATACGCCTTCGGCTCCGCCGCCACGTCCTCGCCATCTGCCGAGGCGGCAAACACTGGCAGCGTATTGTGCCCCCACCAGCCTTTGTAACTAAACTCCACCCGCCGCGTCGTCGGATCATCAAAAGAATCCACCACATACCAATTCTGATAACGCGACCTGGCCTGGTTGACCCGCAATTCTTTAAAGGCGAAAAAATCGCGCCCCGTATGATTGAAAACCCCGTCGATGATCACCCGCAACCCCAGCCCGCGCGCCTTGGCTAGTAAATCGAGAAACAAACGGTCGGCCGCCGTCCACTGCCAGGTCTTGGGATCCGCCGTCTCCCTGTCCATCATGGCAAAATCACCCGCCGGATCCGGCCCAAAGTAAGGATCGATATGGTGAAAGGAATTACCATCGTATTTATGCAGCGACCGCGAATAAAACACCGGGTTGAAATACAACGCCGTTACTCCTAGCTGCTTGAGATAGGGCAGCTTGTCGATCACCCCCTGGAGATCGCCGCCGTAACGCCGGTCGAAGACGCCGTTCGCATAAAAGCTGGGACCAAGATTTTTTTCCCATGCATCGCGGGCATACCAATCTCCCGTCCAGGGGGAAATGCGCCAGTCCTTTCCCGGTTTGACGACAAATTCCAAAGATTCCCGGGTGGGTTGATTGTTAGGATCGCCATCGCGAAAACGGTCGGGAAAGATTTGATACCAGACAACGTCGCGCGCCCAATCAGGAACAGAATTCTGCCCGAACGTTGAACTGTTCAAGATAAAGAAGAATCCAATCGACCAAAAAAACCTTCGGATCCAGCGGGCAAAATATGGCGTTGCAAGACGTGGCTGCGAGGGGAAAGCGGGGGTAATCACACCACCGATAATAATTTCCAGTGCAGGCAAGTCAATCCCTGCGGATAAGGCGGACGGAACAGGCCGGGCGCTGGATTTTTTACCAATCGCGCAGATTTAAGACAGTTGGAATGTCATCAGCCGCTCCTGTCCGTTCCGCACAGGATGGCCATGTGCGAACGCGATGAGCTTGGGATTGAGTGCGGATAACTTTTGCAAACTGCGCCGCATTTCCTGGGGGTGGGTGGCATACTTATCCGGCAACGGCGCGAATGGCAAAGAGCTTAGGTTGATAATGATATCGCCGAGAATGAGTAGTTTTTTTTCCTCCACCCAGAATCCCACTTCCCCGGGGCCGGCGCCGGGCAGGGAGAGGACTTCGATTCCCTCCAAGGTGACGGGGAAAGGCTCCGAGGGAAGCGCGAACTCTGCCGCCGCCAGGGGATCGGCATAGACGGGGACTTGATAACGTTTCTGGTAAAAGCCGGCATCCCGCTCATGGTTGCCATTGGTTAGCAAAATACCGGACGGAAGGGATGCGGAATTTTCCAATTCCTCCAGGGCCGCGGGAGCCAGCCGAATGGGATCGATCCACCAGAGACCCTCTCCAATCGACAAGGCGTGACTGGTTAGATCGACTTTGCACTGCAAACAAAAAGCCTGCCAGGTATGGAAACCTGGCAGGACTTCTTGAAATTCCTCCGCTTTTGCCATCAGTTGATGGTTAGGAAGATGTTAGTATTTGACACTGCAACCGTAAGGCTTGGTCGAACCTACTTTGATCGGTTTACCAGCCAATGCGGCATCGAGAGTGGTTTTTACGTAGTTTTCCGAGCTGGCGATATCGTCCGAATCGGCGGATGGTTTGCTATCGATTGCTCCCTGGTAGATCAGGGTGCCCTCGGGGTTGATGATATAAATGTGGGGAGTGGTCTTGGCGGCGTATTGTTTTCCTACTTTACCATCCTGATCCAATAACAAGGCGGTGGGAGCGGATTTACTTTCCGCAATCAATTTGTTAAATTCCGCAGCGGAATAATGGCCCTGTTTACCGGTCGCGGATGAGTTGATCGAAAGCCAGACGACCCCTTTGTCGGTGTAAGTTTTTTGCAAGGCTTGCATGTTACCGGGTTTGTAATGTTTGACGACGAAGGGACAATCGGGGTTATACCATTCGAGAACGACATGTTTGCCTTTGAAATCGGCTAACGAATGGCTGGTCCCTTTCGTATCGGTAAGAGTGAAGTTCGGTGCGGCCTTGCCGGTTTCAACTTCGGCAAATGCAGGTGCAACGAGGAGGGCTAAAGACAACGACAGACCTAGGAGTAATGTTTTCATGTTTTGATTATGACCGACGTTCTTTAAAAACGTTCAACTTTTTTCAAGGGCATCGAGAATAATTTGCGGCGTCAGTAATTCGGGCAAAATCAATGCCTCGGATGAACGATTTTTTGGATAAACCAAGTAAAGTGGCACCCCAGCGCGCTCGTAACGCTTTAAGATAGCGGTAATTTCCGGGTCGCCGTTGGTCCAGTCGCCTTCCAGAAAGAGGACGTTTTTCTCCCGAAAAGCCGCCTGCACGGATGCCGAATCGATGGCCACGCGTTTGTTCACTTTACAGGAGAGACACCAATCGGCCGTAAAATCCACGAAAACGATCTGATCGGTGTCCAGCGCCTGCTCCAATCGTGTGGCAAATCCTTCCTCCACTCGCAACTCCTCTTTTGCAGGACGGAAACCCACCAGCAGCCAGGTGCTCAACCCCAGGACGATGAGGAGGCTGATCGCTCCGAATTTTTTCTCCCCATCGCGGGCCGCCGGAGTTAGAAACACCCCGTAAATCCACGCGCCCAAACCGCCCAAAAGAAGCAATGCTCCGAGGAAAATCACTCCATTGATCCCGATTTGACGCCCCACAATCCAGATAAACCAAAGCAAAGTCGCCAGGAGCAAAAAGCCCATAAATTCCTTTAAACGCACCATCCAAATGCCAGGTTTGGGCAGAAAACGCATCCATCCCGGGTTTGCGCAGAGGAGCAAATAAGGTGAACTCATTCCCAGGGCAATCGCCGCAAACACGGCCAGCAATGCCGCCGGTGGCTGCGCCAGGGCAAAAGCCAGCGTCGTCCCGAGATAAGGTGCCGTGCAAGGAGTGCCCAGAATCGTCGCAAAAACGCCTTGGAAAAACGCCCCGCCATAGCCGTCACCCGTGCCCGCCAGTTTCGTCGCCGCACTTCCCGGCAGGGTAATTTCGTAAACCCCAAGTAAATTCAGCGCGAACATAAAAATCAGGACGCTGATCCCGATGTTGAACCACGGATTTTGAAATTGTTGCGCCCAACTGATTTCCGATCCGGTCGATCTTAGAATCAGTAGCACCACCGCCAACCCCATGAACCAGGCAAACATCCCTGCGGAAAAGGCCAGCCCCATCCGAAAAATCCGTGCCCGCGATTCCCCGGCTTGTTTGACAAAAGAAAACATCTTGAGCGAAATCACCGGCAACACGCAGGGCATCAAATTCAAAATCAGCCCCCCCAGAAAGCCAAACAACAAAGCCGGCAACAAGGTCAGCGGTTTGGTGCTAGAGGTTGCCGTTGCCGCACTTGCTGAAGCGGGAGATTCCGCCGCCAATTCCCACGATTCCTCCCCCACCCTCACCACACCTGGGAGGCTCTGCGGGTTACCTTCTGTTATCGGAATCTCAAAACGCACTCCTTCGGGTGTGATCGACGTTTTTGGGTGCGCCACCACCACGCCATCGGGTGGATTGGGGAAAAAGAAAGCCTCCCCTGCCTCGGCGACAATTTTTTGCCAGGTGGGAAAACTTAGGATGAGAGATGTCTCCGTGCGTTCCCATTTCGGTTCCGCAGGGGGGCCGCTGGCAGGCAGTTGTCGGTCGTATTTTTCAAAAATACTCCCCTCCGCTCCCGCGTCGCCATTGCCAATCGGCAACTCCAGTTTCAATGCTGCCTCGCCTGGAATACAAATTTTCTCGCAGACGAGCCAGTCCACTTTAGCCTCGATCACCACGGGTCCGTCCACGTTTTTCGGTGGGGTAATCGTGGTAAAAAGCATGACTTCGCCCTTATAGACATATACCTCCAATTCGCCATCCTCCTCGTAAGCTTTGGGGAGCGGCCACTGCAATTCACCGACGGAAAATCCCTTGGGCAATGTCCACTTGATCGTGGTGGGCAGGCCCGAATCCCCAGGAAATTTCCAATACGTATGCCATCCGGGAGCTTGCTCCAAAAGAACGCCCACGCGAAAAGGCACGCCGGGTTGCACCGAATTCACCTCGGCAATGAGCCGGGCTTTGACCAGGGTTTTTCCCTCGTATTCCTGTGCGGCCACCGGACATGCCAGCGCGATGCCAAGAATACAAATCGCAACCCGCAGAAAAAAAAGTTTCACCCCAAGACATACGGGTAAATTTCCCAAACAGCAACCCCAGGCGCTCCGCGAGAAAAATCACCGCCTCCATCGATGCGGTATTTTCCAGGTTTTCGCTCGAATAACCGCCTCTCCTGCACCATTGTCCCGCGTGCCAATGCCTTCACCCCGGTTATTACTTCCAGCGCTTTTCGTAATTTTCATTTTCTCCCCTCTCCACGCCGAAAGCCTGCGTCTGCTCGGGCGCACCTCGTTCTCCTCGGGAACGAAAATCGGCAAAACCACGCTCGGCGGCCTTTCCGGCATCACTTACGATCCTTCCACCAAGACTTTCTGGGCTGTCTCCGACGATTCCGCCTACCGCGGCGGGCCACCCCGCCTTTATCAATTCTCCGTCAATCTCTCCCCGGATGGCTCCGTCAAAGCCTCCGTCCTCGACACCCTCATCCTGCGCGACACAAACGGTCGCCCTTTCCCAGTCGCCGATTGCGAAGGCATCGCCGCCACCGGCAAAGGCGGCGCCTGGATTGTCAGCGAAGGCAGGGCAGGAAAAAAGGGCGTGCTCCCATTTATCAGACTCTTTTCTCTCAGCAATGGCACCATCCTGCGCACCCTGCCGTTGCCAGAAGTTTATCTTCCCAAGGATGCCAGTGGCTCACCCATTTCGATTGGCGATTCCGCCCAAGTCTCTGGCGTGCTCACGAATAAATCCCTCGAATCCTGCGCCCTTTCCCCCGACCTCCGCACAGTTTATACCGCCAGCGAAACTTCGCTCCTCCAGGAAAAAGCCCCCGGCGAAGGCGAGGGCGGCGCGAGCATTCTCAATAGCACCCAGGTTCGCATCAGCGCCCTCGACTCCAAAACCGGACGCCTCCTCGGCCAGCGCCTTTATGTTTCCGACGCGGGCAGTCTTTTTGGCTCCATCTCCGACCTCACCGCACTCGATAACCAGGGTAATCTCCTCGTTCTGGAACGTCGCGTCGTTCGACTCGAAGACGGCACCGGAAGCTGCGGCATCCGACTTTACCGCGTCGATTTCAACGAAAAAAACGTCACCGACCTCGGCAAAATCGGTTCCGTGCGTGATACCAAAGTAGCATCGCTGACCAAGACTCTGCTTTACGACTCGAAAAAAGATGGCATCGACGACCTCGATAACGTAGAAGGAATGGGTCTCTTTCCCTTGCCCAACGCACGCCAGGGTCTCATCGCGGTGAGCGACGATAACTTTAGTCCGCGACAACAAACCCAACTCCTCGTCTATGAAATCCTGCCTTAGACTTTTTCCCAAACTAGCGCTGCTGCTCGTTTTCTCGCAGTTTTTTCCGATCCCGCCCGCCTCGGCCCAGGAGAAAAACGGCTACCGCATCTCTGTGCAAAAAACCACTCTCGCACGCGACGACTACCGTGGCGGCGGTTATTACGCCGATAAAATCGACCGCACTCTCGCCCTGAAAGTGAACATCCGGAACATCGGCATGAAGGTCAAACCCGAGGCCACCATCGAATTCGTCATCCTCGTCAAACGCTGGGGTTACGCACCTCCCCGCATCGAGAAATTTAGCGGCACTGAAAAACTCGCCTCGCTCAAACAACAGGAATTCGCCGATTTCACTCTCGGCAAAGTGCGCATCGGCGGCTACGCCAACTACGGCAATAAACGCTACCAGGACGATGTCGAAGCCTGGAAAGTGCTGATCAAGGAAGAAGACATCGAAGCCGCCTCCTTCCAAAGCGGAAGTTCATTTGACAGGCTCTTTGAAAAAGCCGTCAGTCCACAGGAATAATGACCCGCACCTCTTCCGAATCCTTTGCCATCGCCCGTCGCCTCATACCGGGCGGGGTTAACTCTCCAGTGCGCGCCTTTCGCGGCGTCGGAGGCGAACCTTTCTTCGTCGAACGCGCCCTCGGCTCCCGCCTCTGGGATATCGACGGTCGCGAATACATCGATTACGTCGGCACCTGGGGTCCGGCCATTCTAGGTCACGCCCCGCAGGTCGTGCTCGATGCCATCGCCGACACCGCGCGACGCGGCCTTAGCTTCGGCATCCCGCATTCGCTCGAAATCGAGATGGCCGAGATCATCTGCCGCTTCGTTCCCTCCATCGAAAAAGTGCGCATGGTCAACAGCGGCACCGAAGCCACCATGTCCTGCATCCGTCTCGCCCGCGGATTTACCAATCGCTCGAAAATCGTCAAATTCGAGGGCTGCTACCATGGTCACGTCGATTCCCTCCTCGTCAAAGCCGGCAGCGGTGCCCTCACCCTGGGGCAACCCGACAGCGCCGGTGTTCCCGCCGAACTCGCCGCACTCACCCTCACCCTCCCCTACAACGATCCCGCCGCGCTCCAGGCCATTTTTGCCCGCGAAGGCAGCAGCATCGCCGCCATCATCGTCGAACCCGTCCCCGCCAACGCCGGTCTCTACCTCCCCCGCCCCGGCTACCTCGAACTCCTCCGGCAAGTGTGCGACGCCTCGGGTGCCCTGCTTATTTTTGATGAAGTAATGACTGGCTTCCGCCTCGCCAAAGGGGGTGCCCAGGAAATTTACGGCATCACCCCCGATCTCACCGCCTTGGGGAAAGTCATCGGCGGCGGACTCCCCGTGGGTGCCTTTGGCGGACGGGCCGACATCATGGACTACCTGGCGCCCGACGGGCCGGTCTATCAGGCTGGCACCCTCTCGGGCAATCCGCTCGCCCTCACCGCAGGTCTCACCCAGCTCCGCGAATTGGAACGTCGCAACGGTTGGGCGGAGTTGGAAAAAATCGGCCAACTTTTCGAGGCAGGCACCCGCGAAGCCCTGGCTCGCGCCAGACTCAACTACACCTTCCAACGTATCGGCTCCATGTTTTGCCTCTATTTTACCGGGCGTCCAGTCCATAATCTTGGCGACGCCCAACACGCAGATCGGGCGGCTTTTGCCCGTTTCTTTCATGCCGCGCTCAAGGCCGGGGTCTATTTTGCCCCCTCACAATTTGAGGCCGGATTCATCTCCCTCGCCCATACCCCCGCCGATATCGACCAAACCGCTCGCATCGTCTCCGAGGCACTTCTCGCCGCCTAAAGATCCTCGCCCGCTCCTCCCGCCAGCTAATCCTCTTCATCTGTGCTAAAGTGCGCCCAACTCATGCACCGCAGCTTCTTTTTTATTCTCTGCTGGCTCCTCTGTCTCCTCTGCCCCTCCCCTCTCCCAGCCCAACCGCAACCCCAGGAAGAGGAGGAGCCGCAGGTTCTCTCCCTGCCCGAAGTTCCTGTCGGCGAAGTCTTTGCCATCAAATCCTCCGGCTTTCGCAACCGGGAAAACGTCGATCCCGTGCTCATCCGACAAGCCGTGGATCGTCTCGTTATGCAAACCACCCGGCAACCCTCGCCCTCCGCTGCCTGGGCCTCGCTCATTGGTCCCAAAGACCGGGTCGGCCTCAAAGTCGCCACCGCCGGCGGGTCCGCTTTCAGCACCCATCGCGCCATCGTCAATGCTGTCGTCGCCGGGCTCCGCGACATCGGCATCCCGCCCGAACGCATCGTTCTCTGGGATCGCAGTGTCGCCGATCTCAAGGACGCCGGTTTCACCAATCCCTCCGCCAACTATCGGGTGCGCTGGTCTTACCCCGGCAAAGGTTACTCCACGAAAGACGTCTATATTTCCACCGTGCTCGGGCAACTTATCTGGGGCGATCTCGATTTTACCCGCCGTTACTCCAGCTTCGAACTCTCTCCCGGCGAAAAACCCAGGGATAACCTCAGTTCCAACAGCCACTTCGCCAAGGTGCTCACCGATGAAGTCGATAAAGTCATCAACCTCCCCATCCTCACCGCCCACGCCTCCGCCGGTCTGGGGGCGGCTCTTTATAACATGACCATCCCAAACATCGATAACTGGCGACGTTTTACGAGCGGTTTTGCCCAGGCCGATCCTGCGATTGCCGAGATTTACAGCGACCCGGTCGTCCTCGATAAAGTCGTCCTCCACATCCTCGATGGTTTGGTGGGACAATACGCAGGCGGACCAGAATTCCAGCCCAATTACGCCGTCGCCCACGGCACGCTTTACGCCAGCCGCGACCCGGTGGCATTGGATACCGTGGCTCTGCGTCAGATCGACGAATGGAGGTTGCAGGCAAAAATGAAACCAGCCGCGCGGGATGCCACCTGGCTGCAAACCGCCCGCGAATACGGCCTCGGCAACGCAGGCAGCGGCAATGTCAAATTTCTGCCTTAGCGCCATTCTCGAATAAAATTTTAAAACCGGTAAAGCCATATCAGCCACAGCAGCCGCAGGTCAAGTCGGACGACACCTGCGGTCGTTTCCACGGCGAAAGCCCGATCTTGCAAGGATTGCAGCTAAAGTCAGGTCCTCGGAGCAAAAAGCTGGCTGCGATCTTTTCGAGATCGTTCCCTTTTTCTATCTGGAAACCAAGCAGCCCCCAATTCAGGGACTGGACTGAATTGGCATGAAGATAATCGATCTCGAGGCGTTTTCTGGGGAGCGCAGCGCCACTGGCCTGCGGTTTTTGGCGACTCGCCAAAAACTCGTTACCCATCGCGAAGCGCACTTTTTACCACGGCGAAGAAAAGTGGCTATCGCCTGCGCAGGGGCGCATTGGGCGAGTCGCCCAACGCGGCACGCCCAGAGAAGTCGAGGCGTGCCCTCCCCAGAAAAATTCGCACTCAATCCCAAACCCACCTTATCTTCATGCCAGCGGGACTGGACTTCTATATTCCTAATATCTGTCCGCAGATCGCGCAATTGTCCGCTGACTCGAGAAAATCAAACCCTTTAGTCCCTTTAGTCCCTTTAGTCCCTTGAGTCCCTTGAGTCTAAGCGACGTCCCATCTCCCATCTCCCATCTCCCCATTCCAGTCTTCCATCTCAAAGCCCGTCCAGCGGGCTGCGCGTGCCCGTGCCACCGCCCTCCATCACATGGGTGTAGTTCTGGGTCGTCTCCACGCTCTTGTGACCCAGCAGATCCTGCACCGTGCGAATGTCCGTCCCCGCCTCCAGCAGATGCGTGGCGAAGGAATGTCGCAGCGTGTGGCAACCTATTTTTTTGGCGAGGCCCGCTCGTTCCCGCGCCGTCTTCAGCGCCAGCGTCAGCGCGTTCTCATGCAGATGATGCCGCCGCCGCAGGCCCGTTTCCGGGTCCGTCCCAATCTGTTTGGAGGGGAAAAACCATTGCCAGGCCAGCTCTTTCCCTGCGTTGGGATACTTCACCCCCAGCGCCTCCGGCAGCCACACCCCAGGCAGGTCCGCCCCCCGGTCCGCCACATGGAGCGCGCGTAATCTCTCCAAGTGCATCGCCATCTCTGCCGCCAGGGCCGCTGGCAGCATCACCTGCCGGTCCTTCCCGCCTTTGCCATCCCGCACCATGATCACTTTTCGGTCCAGGTCCACATCCTTCACCCTCAGCCGCAGGCACTCCATCTGCCGCAGCCCGGTGCCGTAGAGGAGCTTCAGGCTCAGCCCAGTCGTCCCCTCCAGCACGGCCATGAGCCGTCGCACCTCCTCCCGACTCAGCACCACGGGCAGGTGGCGGGAGCGTCGCGCACGCACCGCATCCACTCCTGCAACCGGCAGATCCATCACCTCGCTGGTCAGGAAGATCACCGCGCTCAGTGCCTGGTTTTGCGTCGCCGCGCTCACCTTTCGCTCCACCGCCAGCCAGGTCAGAAAACCCTCCACCCCCGCTTGGCTGGCAGGTTCCAGGGCCCGTTCCTGCACCCACCTTAAATAACGCCCCTGCCAGCCCAGATAAGTGTCCACCGTCCGCAGCGCCATCCGCCGCACCTTCATCCGCCGCCCAGACTTCTCCAGCCACGCCTCCGCTGGCCCATCGCTCCTCTCCGGTGAACTTGAAACCTGAATCTCCGAACTCAAAACAGGCATCTCAGAGCCCCGCGTCCGCACCCGAAAGCCCACCTCCACCTGCCCCTCCGCGTCCTCAGCCCCGATGTGCCAGTTTTCGATCCCCTTTTGAAAACACCTCAACGCCTCCCGCGCCTGATCAAGCTGCCACTCTTGCAAAGGCGGTTCGGAGCCTTTTAAATAGCGTCCATAGCCTTCCATGGCTGGGCGCAGATCCGTGCCCTCCGGCATGCTTTTGCAAAAACGCAGGAACTTCGCCATTTCCACCCCCCACCAGCCCAAACGCTTTTCCCCATCCGACGTGGCAGGCAGCACCACCCCCGCAGCCTCCACCACTCGCCGCATCCAGGGCTTGACCTCCGGCGAAGATTTTGCTTGAATGGGCTTATTCATGAGTAAATACTTTCAACGTCACAACCGCGCCTGTGGACGAATTCAACCAACAATCCACATAAAACTGTCCGCGAACCAAACAAACCACAGTTTAGTGTGACTAAACAACGTTCGCAACAGAATATGTCCTTCTTCAGTTCGCTCATCCTCTTCCACCCGAATCCGCCTCCAAAAATGGGTGTTGCAGATCTTTTTCAGTTCGCCACCACTCTACGAAGTGCGATTGGAGTCAAAGATAATTCCCGCTGCTCTGCTTCCCTGAAATATGGGGATAGAATAGACCAAGACTACGAGACAACGAACCTGATGGATTGGCATGATTCTGGAGGCTCACGGTGGGGAACTATCAAAGAATACAAGTGGGACAAAAAGTATGACCGGCTTCCATGGACGGATATCGCCGCGAAGTTTACCAAGGTTAAGAAGAATATTTACCGTGCGCATCTCAGCCTTGGGTGGCTTGCGAAAGACGCATCCACAGCGCTTACCCGGTGGAGTGACAAGGATCCAAGTTCAGGGATTTGTCCAGACAGCCTGAGCATTGAGATTGACCCCATCTGTCCCACTATCCTAACTGACGAAGAACTTGTTTGCACAGGGCTGGTATCGATCAACTTTCCAGGCAACGGCTACTTCACTTGGGGGCCAACATGGCAGGATTATGCTGATCAGTATCGAGAGGCCAAGCCCATTGTCGGGGCACGCTCGTTGACGCGAAGTATGTTTCCCGTCAAACAAGGAGATTCCTTTGATAAGATTTCGGAGCATCTTGGCCCCCGGTTTTTGAATCGTGATTACTATGAAGATGGAGATTGGATTCTATCGGTTAATGAAACAGGATAATTGCGAACAAGGCGCATGCACCCAACCTTCAGTCGCAAAGCTCCTTCGGTGGGTGATGCGCAACGTTCGGGAAATATAAGTTGACGCCATTTCCGGTATAGTTATTCTCCTTTTGTGGAGTTTGAGTATGATCCTGCAAAAAGCAAAATTAACGTCGAGAAGCATGGTATTAATTTCGATCATGCGAAGTTTCTGTGGCTTGATGAGGAGCGCATTGTGGTTCCTGCTCGTTCGATCACGGAACCAAGAGAAGCGATCATCGCACAGCATGATGGAACGCTTTGGACTGCAATTTACACGATGCGAGGGGATTCTATCCGCCTCATATCAGTAAGGAGATCAAGAAATGAAGAACGAGAAGGCTACAATAACCGCTGAAGAATTGGATCGGCGATTTGACGACGGTGAGGATATCAGCGATTTCCTCGACTGGGA
>JBBRFA010000061.1:0-20315 GCA_038225185.1 Chthoniobacterales bacterium | reverse complement strand
CGCCGGTCAAATCGAAATCGCCCCGCAGGAGTCGCGCCGTCGCTCGCGCCTTGGTTGTGCAACGGCGGTCGTTAGTCTGGGCCCGTCACGTCATCTGCTCGTGGCGGCTCGTTCCTCGCACGCCCCGGCACATGCCGCGGTCCCGACCCGTCGGAGGTTCGGGGGTCAATCATGCTTTCTTGCAATGTATTCTCATAATTGTAAAATACCACGTGTGACCCCAAAAACCCTTTTACAGCGAGGGGAGCCAAATGTCTATTTGACAGCCCACTTGCAAGGTGGTATTAATTTCTATCATGAAGACGGCAAACATCGCTGATTTAAGAAACAACTTCCGCACCATTGCCTCATGGATTTCTGATGGTGAATCCGTTGAGATCAGAAAAAGGGGAAAGCATTTTGCGACACTTATTCCCTCCGCACGGGCAAAATCTGCGGCAATGCCCAAGATTGATTTTGCGGGACGGCTCAAAAAGATATGGGGAGACCGGGTGTTTTCCGATCAAGAGGTCGCCGAAATGCGGATGGCTGAGCTTGAAGGTGAAGAAGGATAATGACCTACCCTGACACTTCGTTTCTCTGTGCGCTTTATGTTCCGCAAAGCACCTCAGGTAGTGCCATCACTTTAATCGAAACTTTGAACGTTTCGCTGGAAAGCACCTCACTTCTTTTCTTCGAGTTCCGTCAGTCCGTGCATTTTCAAGTGTTCCGGCATGGCAAAGACCGCAGCCACGGCTACCCTTTGAGTATCGCCCAGGAGGCTTTGGGGGCACTGCAAGCTGATGTGAAGGTGGGGTTGTATTGTCATGCCGCAGTGGATTGGGCTGATGTGCACCAGATCGCGGAGCGCCTCGCATTCCAGCATACCTTGCAAGGTGGCCACCGCAGCTTTGACATTCTCCACGTCGCAACTGCCCTGCACCTTGGGGCTTCCGAATTCCTAACATTTGACGCCAATCAAAAAAGATTGGCTCAGGCCGAAGGTCTCGTGGTGCCGCTATGAGGACGATTTTCCAATGGCTACGCAAAACTAAAGCAAAACTAAAGGACACGCAAAACTACGGGACAGGTCTTTTATTAAGCGGGTCGTAAGTGTTGAGTGTTGGATTAAGGATGCCCCATCCTCGCCTCGCTCTTCGAGCGTGAGGCGGGCTTGCTCCAACGCAAAACTAAGGGATAGGTCTTTTATTAAACGCGATCTCGCTCTTCGAGCGTGAGGCGGGTTTGCTCCAACGCAAAACTAAGGGACACAAAACTAAGGGACAGGTCTTTTATTAAACGCGATCAAGATTCCCTACGAAACAGAGCGGCAAGTCGGAAACTGGCACGAGCATATGATTCCGTTCTATTCAGCTGGTAACTGGGATTACGAGTGTCTTTCCTCGAAAGAAGGTAATGTGTCGGCAGTTTACTACTTGGATCACGAGGATCGGGTTGTCAGGAGGACGCACAATTCTTCCGAAGAGTGGATCAAAGCGATTCCTCAGTGGGTGTGAACAGGAAAGTTTGTGCGGGTCAACGCTTTGCAACGTGACAGATTCCGCCCATCCCTCAAGGAGAAGTGGGGAATAGCGGAAAACTAAAGGACCGGTCTTTTATTAAGCAATTCCCATGTAGGAGTCCGTCCCTTTGTAGGACTTTCAGCAGTAACCTAAAAAATCAGAATTGACATCAATACAGCATTGGTATCATATTGGCATCATGACTAGAACTCAAATCCAATTCCCAGATCCGCTTTACCAGCGTTTAAAAGAAGTGGCCGCCCAACAGGACTGGTCGCTGGCTGAAGTGATGCGGAAGGCGGCGGAACATTTTGTAACCCGATTCCCGCAAACGATCCAGAAAGACGCAGCTTGGAGCTTCCCAACACTCGATTTTGGAGGTGATTTTCTGGAAGATCCGACCGCCCGTGCCGAAGCTCAAGCCATCCTTCAACGCTCTGGCTCATGATCCTGTCTGCTGACACCAATCTCTTTCTTTGCGCGGCCAACCCAGCGTCAAAGCATCACGCCGCAGCACAGCGGTTCTTTGCCGAGCAGGCTTCCGGGCAGAGTCGGTTTTTGATTTGCGAGCTGGTCCTCGTGGAGATCTACATGCAGTTGCGTAATCCCGCCGTTTTCAAGAAAACGCGGACAGCCCACGAAGCCGCCGCTTTTTGTGAATTGCTGAGAGCAAATCCTCTCTGGGAAAAAGCTGACTATGAACCAGAAGTGGCTAAGCCGCTTTGGGAATGGGCTGCAAATGCTACCACTGGCTTTCGACATATCATCGATGCTCGCTTAGCCATCACTCTTCGCCATCAAGGTGTCACCCATTTCGCGAGCTCAAATGAGAAGGACTTCGTTGGATTTGGCTTTGAACGGCTTTGGAATCCACTAGGCGTATGACGGCGACTTTGCCTAGGCTACGATTGATCTGGGGAAAAACTAAGGGACACGAAAATAATAGACCTGTTCCTTAGTGCCTACTTGTTCATTAGTGCTTACTTTCTTCCGCCCGGCTCATACTACTGGGTTCTTGACAAGGCAACCGTAATACATAGAATGAATCACATGAAAACTGCAACCGTCCGAGAACTTCGAAATGAATTCCCGCGCATCGAAGCTTGGGTTCATGAAGGAGAGTCCGTCAATATTAGTAAACGAGGCAAAGTGATCGCCACACTGGTGCCTGTTTTGTCTAATGCAGGTGTTGGCACTCGAGTGCCTAAGCCCGACATCATGGCCAGGCTGCGCGAGACTTGGGGAGAGCGCGTCTTCAGTGTGGAGGAGGTCGCTACGATGAGGGAGGATGAGCTTGCGGGGGACCTGGGATAGTGGCTGCTTACCCCGACACATCTTTTTTGTGCGCGTTGTATCGCACTCAGGAAAACTCGCCTCAGGCGGCGGCCTATTTTCAAGCAATGCCTGGGCCGCTGGAAGTGAGCACTTTGCTATTGTATGAGTTCAGACAGGCGATCAGATTTCAGATACGCCTCCGTCGGCATGATCCTCACAAGGGCTACCCAAAGCTTGAAGGAACGAAAATGCTGTTGGATTTAAAATCAGACTTAATCAGTGGAGCTGTTGTCGTCATACCGGGACCATGGCCACAGGTTCACAGCGCGGCAGAGCGCCTGAGTGAGCTTTACACTGATGCAAATGGGCACCGCTCCATGGACATCCTGCATGTGGCGACAGCCATTGAGCTGGGAGTAAAGGAATTCCTGACCTTTGATGGCAACCAGAAAAAACTTGCAGAGGCAGAGGGACTCGTGGTGCCTGTATGACGGCAGCTTTCCAGCGGTTACGATTAATCTGGGTGGTCGTTCTACGAAAACCAAGGGACAGATCTATTATTTTTGCAAATTTGTTGGTCATCGACGCGCTGCACCAGAGGCTTTTAACCAGCGCGGAAGGTGTAATCCAGTAAGGTGCGAAACTCAGCTTTTTGTAATTCGGCAAGCACTTTCAAAGAACTACGCGCGCCGTATTTATGTCGTTCGCACAGGCCGGCAAATAAATACGGATCCCAAGTAGTTTGTTTGGCGACATCCTCGGAATGCGCGGCGCCCGCCCGTTGCAACGCGGCAAAGAAGGGCAGCTCACCGGCACTGCGAAACCAGTGACGCGCATTATCGAAGTCCTCCTCGCGGCGATGCACGATGCCATGGAGATAAGAAGCGATGCCGCCTGGCGCCTGTTGCACAATGGCGTGTGCCTCGCTCAACGCATCGTTGGCATAAAAAAGTATCGCCCGCACCAACTCGGCGCGATCCGCCAAATCGGGCTGCCCGGTCAATTGTTCCACTGTCGCTGCACGGATCGTCAGTAACCGCTCCGTGGGTGTCACCAGCGTTGGCTTGAGCGTGTCCAGACATTCATCGTGAAATAACAAACGCTCGATCAAATCGGTGAAAGCCATGGTCTTGTTGGTAACGATCAAATGGTTGCGCCGCAAAAAATCATCGAATCGGCAGTTCGATTACCCGACGCGTGGGGTCGGTTGCAGCGGGGTTGAGGTAAATTTGTGGCGGGTTGATCGTTTTCAAGGTGTAATCGGTCAGCACAAATTCCGGGTAAAAGCCGTTACTCGCCGGTTCGTAAACCGTGTCGTTCGAGAAATACCCCTTTAGTTTGTATTCATAATTATTATCGCTCCCGATGAGATCGATGGCCCGGTCGGGCGCAAGTTTCTTTTGTTCATTGAGCAGCACCATTTTGGCAGTGCTCCAAGGTTTACCCGGACGCCGCACATACCCCCAAAAGTAATAATCCTTTTTGTAGTAGCGCCGTCCGACCCAATAATCGCCGGGTTCCTCTTGTTGAATGCTCGCGTAAAGGGCGGCCCGATCAATCGAATTTTGGCGCGAACTGGAGGCAGTCTCGCAGCCAACCAGGCACAAAACCGACAAAAACAGAATCAAATAAGGGAATTTCATAAAATTCGGACTGGATACTCTCATGGATAAAATGAGCAAGATTCGTGGTTTTCACAAGGTCTGATTCGTGAAATCCGTCAACAATCAAAGGCGAAGGTTAAAAAATGGTCAAAAGGGAACAATTGTCTGCAAGCTGTTGAAAAATGCGCATCAAATCATTCTGCAAGCCGGAATGAGAGGTTTTAAAAAGGACTGTTCTTTCATCGGCGCAAAGAATTTTTAGAACGAAATTACAGGAAAAAACTACTTTGCGCTGAATGCTGGCGTGTTTCCGGCAACGTTTGGCACAGGCATTGCTATGCCCGCCGCCGTGACTTCTTGACTTTAAATACCGTCGATAACGCAGTCATTCATTTCTTTACGGAGGAATGGGTCGCGTGTCGCTGGCAATGAAGTTGAAAATTCACCCGTTAATCATCCTGGGTGCGCTGGGAAAAGTTCAAGCAAGTAACCATTCGTTAATCTTAATACTCTACTCAAACCACCAACCACGCCTCAGCATCACAGACCAACCAACAACACATTATATGTATAAAATACCTGCACGAAACCGTTTCCTGGCCATCGCCGGAACTTTAATAGTCAGTGCGCTCTGCGCTCACAACCTCCACAGTCAGGAAGCCGCCGAGGCTGCTGTCGCCGCCGCACCAGCCATCTCACCCGAAGGCTTCACCGTTAACAACCTTTGGATGATGATCTCCGCCGCTTTGGTTTTCATCATGCACCTCGGATTCGCCACCCTCGAATCGGGTCTCTGCCGCGCCAAAAACGCTGTCAACATCCTTACCAAAAACTCCATCATTCCCGGCATCGGTATTCTTACCTACGCATTGGTGGGTTTTAACCTGATGTATCCCGGTGACTCATGGATCTTCGGCAAGTTTTTTGGATTTGCCGGCTTCGGCATCGCTGCCGACGCAGAAACGGTTACCTCGGCTTACAATGTGGGCTACACCTACTGGACCGACTTCCTCTTCCAAGGCATGTTCGCCGCCACAGCAGCCACCATCGTTTCGGGCGCTGTTGCAGAACGCATCAAACTCTCCAGCTTCTTGATCTTCAGCGTCATCTTTGTCGCCATCGCCTACCCGATCACTGGTTCCTGGCAATGGGGTGCAGGCTGGCTCAAAGAACTCGGCCCCGTCACTGACGACACGCCACTCGGCTTTTACGACTTCGCAGGTTCGACTCTCGTTCACTCTGTCGGTGGATGGGGCGCTCTCGCAGGCGTCATCGTGTTGGGACCTCGCATCGGTAAATATGTGGACGGAAAAATAAGACCCATCCTGGGCCACTCCCTGCCACTCGCCGTCATCGGTGTCTTTCTCCTCTGGCTTGGCTGGTTTGGATTTAACGGCGGTTCCGTCCTCTCCGCCGATCCGGCCCTGGTCTCCCTGGTTCTCGTAACCACCACCATCGCCGCATCCGCCGGTGGCATCGGAGCCCTGCTTACCTCGTGGATCGTGATTAAAAAACCCGATCTTTCCATGACTTTGAACGGCATTCTCGCCGGTCTGGTCGGGATCACCGCAGGAGCAGATCAAATGCTTCCAGCTTCCGCCGCCTGGATCGGTCTTATCGCCGGTGCCTTGGTCGTCCTTTCCGTTATCTTCTTCGATAAATTGAAACTGGATGACCCCGTCGGCGCCCTCTCCGTCCACTTGGTTTGCGGTATCTTCGGAACTCTCGCCGTAGGATTGTTCGGAGCGAAGGCTGGCATCCCACAATTGATCAATCAATTCATCGGTGTCGCAGCCGTCGGTGCCTTTACCTTCATCTTTGCCCTGGCACTCTTCCTTATCTTGAAAGTTACCATGGGCATTCGTGTCTCTGCCGAAGAAGAACTCGAAGGTCTCGATATCGGTGAACATGGCAACGAAGCGTATCCCGATTTCCAGTCGTCCACTCATACCTGACACGCCTCATTACCAGCTAATAAAAAAATAGCTCCAGCGAAAGCTGGAGCTATTTTTTTGTCTTAATTCGTCGCAATGAGCTTGAGTCGCAGCCATTTTTCCAGTTCATTCCTCTCAAACGAAACACCGTGCCCAGCCCGCCTTTATTCACTGCTCTCACCCGCCGTTCTGTATTGAAAACAGGCATTTTGGCAGCCTGCGGAACTCTCCTGCCATCCCTACCCTCCATGTCTTCGCCTCATCGTTTCCAATTCATTGCCGTCAATGATCTCCATTATCACGACGCAGAATGCGATGCCTGGTTTACGGAAGTTTTTTCAGCCATGCGGCTCAGTGCGCCCGACGCGGCCTTTGTGCTCCTGCTCGGCGATCTGGCCGACGCGGGCAAACCAGGACAAATCACCGGCATCCACACCGCACTCACGACACTCGGCCTCCCCTGGCACGCCGTTCCCGGTAACCACGACTGGACGACAGCGACAGATCGCAGCACTTACGACCGCCTCTTTTCCGGGCACAGCAACTCCAGCTTCGCTCATCGCGGCTGGCATTTTCTCGGCCTCGACACCACCGACCGCGACCACTGGCGCGATACCACCATCAGCGATGCCACCTTCTTCTTCGTGCGCGACGAACTCCCAAAAATCGCCCGCGACACTCCGCTCGTCCTCTTTACCCATTTTCCATTGGGGGAAAACATCGTCCTCACCCCCAGTGAACCCGGCGTGGGTCCCTTTAATTTCCGGCCCCTTAACGCCGCCCAATTTCTCGTCCTCTTCGATCAACACAATCTCCAGGCCGTTTTCTCCGGCCATTATCACAGCCAGACCGAACGTCACCATCGCGATGCCACCCTTACCACTGGCAAATGTTGTTCGCGCTGGCAGAAAAATCACGACGGAACCACCGAGGAAGGCTGGTTTGTCTGCGACACCGCTGACGGAAAAATCGTCCGTCGCTTCGTCGAATTGCCGGTCGGGCTTCGTGGCTAAACCTAACACCCCACACATTTATCTTGCAGAGAATCGCAAACCCCGGCATAATGCTTCTTCTATGATTCTTAGCCAGCTTGCCGTTCAACTTTACACTCTTCGCGATTTTCTTCACACCGCTGAAGACATCAAAATCACCGCCAAAAAAGTGCGTGCCATCGGCTATTCTGCCGTGGAAATCGCCGGTTTCGGACCGCTTTCGCCCGCAGAATTCCGCGAAATCCTCGATGGCGAGGGTCTCGCCATCGCCGGCATTCATGCCAACACGGAAGCCATCCTGGAAACACCCGAAAAAGTCGTCGAAGACCTCGATATTCTCGGCGTCACCCATGCCTCCTACCCGTATCCTGCCGGGATCGATTTTACCAGCCAGGCCAGCATCGAAAAACTCGCCGCACAGTTAGACGCCTCCGGCGCCATCTTGCATCAATCTGGCAAGACCCTCGCCTACCATAACCATGCCAACGAATTCTTGCGTCACGGAGCGGGCACCGTTCTCGATTTCATCTATGCCTCGTGCCGCTCCGAGCATCTCCAGGCCGAACTCGACACCTACTGGGTGCAATACGGTGGCGCCAACCCCGTCGCCTGGATCGAAAAACTGGCTGGCCGCCTCCCCTTGTTGCACCTCAAGGATTACGCGTTTCAATCCAGTAACCAACCCATCATGGCCGAGGTGGGAGCAGGTAATCTCGATTTCCCAGCCATCATAAGCGCCGCGCGCAAAAGCGGCGTAAAATGGTATATCGTCGAACAAGACGTGACGCCCGGCGATCCCTTCGATTCCATCAAGCAAAGTTTCGATTTCATCCAGGCCAACTTATTACATTGAGCTGAAGACCTGCTGCAAAACGAACCGATTTTTTGAGTTTACAGGCTCCTAATCGCTCCCGCCTTGCTTGATAAACTCAATCGCCACGGGCGAGGGCACTCTTGCCTCGTGCGCCGTTTTTGTGAGGCGCCCGGTGGCTTTATCAATTTGGAAAACCACCACCCGGTCATCATTTTGTCCGGCAGCCAGTAACCAGCTTCCATCGGCTGTAAACCCAAAATAACGCGGCATTTTTACCCCGGCAGGCATCTCCTCAGTTTTAGTTAGTTCCCCGTTGGGACCAATCGCAAACGTCACCAGCGCATCCAGTGTGCGAGTGGAGACCGTGACGAAATCTCCCGCCGGATGAACGAAAATCTCCGCTGTGCTGGCATTTTCCTTCATCGCCGCGCGCGGTAAAACCGGCCAGTTGCCCACCGGGGTCAGTTCACCTGTCGCACGATTGCGTTTAAGCGAGTGAATGGTTAGATCCAGTTCTCCATTGACGAAAACATGGTTGCCGTCCTTGGAGAATGCCAGGTGACGCGGTCCCGCTCCCGGTGTTAGCAAGACGGAGTCGGGGGTGCTAAAAGTGAGTTTGCCCGTCTCTGCATCGAGATCCAAGGTCCAGACCCGGTCCGTTCCCAGATCGACCACATAGACGTGGCGTTCCCCGGGGTCGCTGTAAATGCCGTGGGCATGCGGCTGCTTCTGGCGCGCTGGATTCGGCCCCGAACCGGTGAGCTGGAGGTGGGAGGATCTTTCTCCAATCGCGCCACCTTCCAAAAGACGAAAGGACGCCACGCTTCCGCTGGAATAATCGGCCGCGAGAAGCCATTTACCCGACGGTGTGAGCGAGACATGGCAGGTGCCACGTCCGCCCGTGGGCTGACGATTTATTTCCAGCAAGGTGCCATCTTTTTGCACTTTCCAAGCGGCCACACTGCCTTCCTGGTTTTCCAGCGCGGCATAAAGAACTGTCTGGTCGCGGTTGGAAGCTAGAAAAGTGGGGTTGCCACCCGAAAACACTTCCCGCACGGGGCCGATTTGTCCTGTGGCGCCATCGAAATCCGCCACCGAGATTTTGCCCGGGCCGGTTTTGGAAGCGCCCGATCCCAGATAAATCCGCCATTCCGCGGCATTGACAAAATGTGTGAGAGAAATCATAAGGAAAAAGAGTTGGATGGGTTGGAGGATAGGGAAGAGAGGGAATGGACGCATGATGGGATTATTGTTAGGAGGAGGAATTACGCTGCCATTCGTCGTGGGCTTGCTCGAAGGCGCGCCAGGGGAGCATGGCGCATTTGACGCGTTGCGGAAATTTGCGGACCCCGCCAAAGGCCACCAGATCGCCCAAGGTCTCGGGCTCGTTTCCCGGTTCCTGGGTGACGAGTTGTCGGAAGTCGCCCAGCATTTGCAAGGCCTCCGCTCCGGATCTGCCTTGGAGCTTGAGTGTCATCAGGGAAGCCGAGGCCTGGCTGATGGCGCAGCCTTGCCCGGTGAATTGCAGTTTTACCACTTTCCCCATGGGATCAAAGTCGGCGTGAAGATGGATTTCGTCGCCACAAGAGGGGTTGTCGGCATCGACATGGATGGCGGCTTCGGGAAATTCGCCAAAGTTGCGGGGACGTTTGGAATGCTCCAGGAGCACGGTTTGATAAAGTTCGTCGAGATCGTCGGACATGATTGCAATGTTAGGAAAAATATTTTTGTGCCTGGCTAATGATGCGGCCAAGGGATTCGATTTCCTCGTGGGTGTTATAGAAATAGAAACTGGCGCGGGCGGTGCCGGGAAGTTTCCATTTGCGCATGAGCGGTTGGTTGCAGTGATGTCCGCCGCGCATTGCCAGCCCGAAGCGGTCGGCATAGGTGACGAGATCGTGCGGATGGGCGTTTTCCAGAAGGATGCCTAGCAGGCCGCCGCGTTCCCCGGTGGGCCCGATGATGCGCAGGTCGGGGATGGGGGCAAGGATTTCCCGGGCATGACGAGTAAGTTGCCGGTCATGGTCGAAAATGTGATCGCGTCCGATGGTGTCGAGATAGTCGAGAGCAGCGCCGAGGCCGATGATGCCAGTGATGTTAGGTGTCCCTGCCTCGAAACGTTGCGGGGAGGCGGCGTAAGTGGTTTTTTCGTAGCCGACACTGTGGATCATGCCCCCGCCGCCGCGCCAGGGAGGCATGGCGGAGAGATGTTCTTTTTTTCCAAAGAGAATGCCGACACCGGTGGGGCCGCAGAGTTTATGGGCCGAAAACACCAGAAAATCGCAGCCTAAAGCCTGCACATCGAGGGGGAGATGCCCGGCACTTTGCGCGGCATCGACGAGAGTAAGAGCGCCGACAGCGCGGGCAGCGGCAGTGAGGGTGGCCACGGGATTGATCGTGCCCAGGGTGTTTGAGATATGGGTGAAAGCGAAAATTTTTACCTCGGGAGTCAGAACCTTGGGCAGGAAATCGAGGTCGAGGGTGCCGTCGTCGAGCACGGGCAGGTAACGCACAGTGGCACCGGTTTTTTCGGCGAGAAGCTGCCAGGGAACGAGGTTGCTGTGGTGCTCCATCTCGGTGAGGAGGATGACGTCGCCGGGGGTGAGATTGTGTTCACCCCAGGATCGGGCGACGAGGTTGATGGAATCGGTGGTGCCGCTGGTAAAGACGATTTCCTCGGCGGAAGCAGCTCCGAGATAAGTGGCGGTGCGCTGGCGGACGGCCTCAAAGGCGTCGGTCGAGCGGGTGCTGAGTTCGTGGAGACCGCGATGGACATTGGCAAAAGCGGTTTCGTCGAAGCGGCGCATGGCTTCGAGGACGGGACGCGGTTTCTGGGTGGTGGCGCCGTTATCGAAATAAATCAGCGGGTGTCCGTGAATGGTCTGGTCGAGAATGGGAAAATCGGCGCGAATGGCATTCCAATCGGGTACAGGCATGAGAGGACTTTAACAGATGCCGGTAAAAGCGCGAGTAAGGCTGCGTTCAGCGCGTGCGGGTGCTGAGATTTTTTACTGGATGCGTCGTGCCCAGACCCCGTCGCTGGCGGTGTCGGCCCGAAAAGCTTCGTCGAGCTTGGCGACGGTGGAAAAATCACCAAAATAACACGCGGAAAGCGCCGTGTCGTGAGTGGCACCGGAAGCCATCATTTGGAAGAAACGAAGAAATTTGGCTTTATCTTTTTCGATGAGAAACCGCACGAGACTGTCGGATTGGCTGTAGAAAAGAGACACTTCGCCGACGGTCTCGGGATAGCTTTGCAAATTCATAAGGCGTTCGAGCGGGATGAAGTCTTTTTTAGGAACGAGCGGCGCACCGGCGCGCGCGTCGTAGCCCCGGGCACGGGCAAAAGCGGCGTAGGCTTTGCGAGAGATATTTTCGGCGTAACCTTCGTTGAGCCAGAGCGGAATTTGACCCGGAAAAAAGCGGTTGATCACGAGGTGGGCGATTTCGTGGCCGAGGGTGCGGCCTTTGAAACGGGATTTATCGTCGCGCAAAATGTAAAGTTCGTTGCCTTGGATGAGTCCACCGGTCCAGGGATCGAGACCGCCGGCAACACGAAATTTTTTCCATTGGCCGGCGTCTTCAAAAAGAAAAAGGTGGGCTTTACGTTGCCAGGCGGTGCGATCTTTTTCGAGGTCGGCGGCGATCACCCGATAAAAAAATTCCGCTTCCTGAGAGGCTGCCGTGGTGGAAACGGGATTACGAAAATGATAGATAAAATTCTCGGTTTCGGCATGGAGCCAGGCCTCGGGATCGACTGCGAGCGCGGTTTTTCCCAGGGTGGAAACATGGGGTTGACTGATCTGGGCGATGGTTTTTACCTCGATGCCTTTCAGTCCGCGCGCCCCGGTTTGGAGCTGGGCCGGGAGCGCTAGGGTGCTGAGCAAAAATAGGAAAATGGCCAGGCGGACATGCATTGCAATAAAAAAGAGCACAGTTTATGCCGTCAACGCTTGAGGCGACCGGGGATTACTTTTTAAGTGTCCTAATTTACTTTCCCAAAATAAGCCACAAACTCAGACGGTGAGCACACGTAAAGCTTGGGCATTCCACAGTAGTCAACCAGGGCAAGGCTTAGGGTATTCCGATTTTCAAGAATTATTTGCTGGTCTGTAATAAACATTACGCAATCAAGATAGGCCGCTTCCAATACAGGACTGAGCGCGATAGCGTGGTCATCACCTAAAATATTTCTATGAACAAGCTTCTGGACATGGATTTCAGTTACGTCGCGCTGTATATCTGAATAGGTGGTAAGAATCAAATCCAGTGTTTGCGGCGTCTCAAGAATATTTTGTGCACACGCCCCGGTAAATCTTTGGGTGCCGTGTTTGCGCCGTATATTCTCTAGTTTTTGCAAGACTGTTGGCACAGCCAGGAAAAGAAATTTCGCGTTTTTTAGAAGCCGATGGGCCTCCACGTAAATGGGAATGTTGGCTTGTATGGCCAGCAAAACACCACTGTCCAAAGCAGCAAACCGGTCCGCCATACTTTCAGGAATTAAACCGAGACGGATTGAAGGGCGCGAATACTTCGAGAAAGTGAGCGGGCAGATTGCTCAAGTTCGACACGCTCTTCGCGCGTCATGCGGCTAACATCTTCCGCAGATTCACGGTCTGCGGCAAAGAGGTCTTCCACCTGTTCTTGTGTAGGCTCTTTCAATAGGGTGGTGTTCATGACGTTAATGTTTTGCAACTGTAAAGCATTCAATGTGCCTGCATCGTTTAGAAGTTTTAAACATGGAATGTCCCTTTTTGTTGGAATTGTAACTTCGGTGCAACATAAAAATTTGCAAATCTTTTATCCCTTGAGCTTTTCAGGATCAGTTTTTAGATATGCCTAAAACGCAAATTAAGCTTTTTGCAGAGATACAATCGCCGCTTGGACCGCTAAGGACCATGCATAACCGCGCATTGCCCTTTTTACGGCCAGATAGCGCAAACGCTTTTACCTCGCCCGCTTGATTTCGTTGATTTTACAACGCATCAACTTGAGCGTGCATTGAAGAGCTCGCCAAAGATCGTTGAAGTGGCACCGTCGAGAATTACTATTCTTGATTACACTCCCAGTCTGGTCTCTCAATACCAGGCAAAGATTATGCAGCCGAAGTTTTAGACCCCTAATTCACGCGTGGACCTGTGATTTTAAGTTGGGAAACTACCTACTTTTCGTTCGTCCGGATTTTTTCGGCGATTATTTTGTTTTGCGGGTCGAGGACGAGGGCTTTTTGCCAGTTTTCGAGGGCGGCTTCGAGGTTGCCGAGTTTTTGATAGGTGTCGCCGAGGTGGTCGATGACGATGGCGTCGGGTTCTTCCAGGGCTTCGAGGGAGCGCAAGAGGTATTTAAGGGCGAGATCGTAGCGTTCGATGCGATAATAATACCAGCCGAGGCTGTCGAGGTAAGCGCCATTTTTGGGTTCGACGAGAAGAGCCTGGCGGACGAGTTGGGCGGCTTCTTCCAGGTTTTCGTTGCGATCGATCCAGAAATAGCCGAGAAAATTTTGCCCTTCGTGAGCATTGGAAGGATCGATTTCGATGGATTTTCGGATGAGTTCGACGGTTTTTTCGACCAGACCGGCTTTTTGGGCGGCGTCGGCATAGCTGAGGTAGAAGCCGGCGTTGAGAGTCTGACCCTCGTAATTGGTCGATTCGGCGAGGGTTTCCTCAAATTTGGCAATGGCTTCAGTGTGCTGGCCGTTCATGCTGTAGGCGTAACCGAGGAGGGAGGTAAACTCGGGCGAACCAAAGCGGGCGCGGGCGTCGATGAGGACGGAGATGGCTTTATCGAATTTTTTGGTGCGCAAAGCCATGTGGGCGACGCGAAGATAGTTGCGCGGGTCGGTGCGGCCAGTCAGGAGAGCCTGTTCGAAATTCATCAGAGCCGATTCGTAATTTTTCTGGCGTTCGTATATTTCGCCAAGCAGCAGGTAGGCTTCGGAGCGCAGGGGGTTGAGCTTGACCAGGCTCTGGAGCATGGCGATGGCTTCGGGGATTTTGCCCAGGTTGTAGTAGATGCGGGCGAGTTTTTCGCGAATGTCAGCCTCAAGGTTTTCGCGTCCGGGGGCGGTGGAGGTGATGGCTTTTTCGTAAAGCGGGACGGCTTTTTGCAAATCGCCGATGCGAAGATAATAATCGCCGACCCGTGCCTGCACGGACGCGTCCTGCGGGGCGATGGCGAGTGCTTTCTCGAAGGTGCGGGTGATTTTTTGGATTTTTAAGAGATCGATTTGATCCTCGGCCCGTTCGCGGGAGAAGAAGCGGAGATACATTTCGCCGATGCCAAACCAGAATTCGGCGTTTTTCGTGTCGAGATTGGCGGCTTGATCGATGGCTTTCTCGGCGGCTGACCATTCTTCGCGCACCTCGAAAACCGAGTAAAGAGCTTGATGTGAACGGAGGTCGTAGGGGGCTATTTTGACGGATTCGCGGGCGTAACGCAGGGCGACATCGGGTTGGTTGAGTTCCTGAAGATAAACGAAAGCGAGGGTAACAAGAGGGAGAGGTTCCCGAGGTTGGGCGGCGGCGGTTTCCTTGAGCAGTTTGAGTCCGCGCGGGGTGTCGCCGCGACGGATGTATTCGGTGGCGATGCGCACGGCGAGTTTGGCATCGACGCCGGTGGGGTCGAGTTCAAGGACGCGCTCGAAGGCGTCGAGGGATTGATCGTTGTTGCCGTCTTCCTCTTCGAGCAGACCCTGAATGAACCAGGCAAGGGCGTCCGCGCGTTTTTTGGTGGACTCGGAAAGTTGGAGATCGGTTTTGGCGGATTCGTAGTCGAAGGACAGCCGGGCATCGCCGAGGTTTTTGACTTCGGGAGTGCGCGGAGAAACGCTTTCGCGGGCGGCGAGTGTGGAAAAACAGAAAAAGCCGCTGAACAAAAGTCCAGCAGCAGTAAATTTTCTGATGCGCGAAGGCGAAAAGGCTTCGAGAACCCGCGAAGGGGACTGCGAAAAAAACAGGAGCTTTTTTTTGCAGGGTTGCGGATTGATGCGCCGTTTCACACGCATAGACTAGCGGCTGCGAGGGGCAGCGCAACTAGGCGACTAAGATTTGTAGCGCAAACGTTTTTTGTGGCGGTTTTCTTTCATCCGCTTACGGCGTTTGTGTTTGGCGATTTTCGATTTTCTGCGTTTTTTCAGGGATCCCATGGGAGTTTGTTTTTACGGTCTGTTGATACACTAATTAATACACTAATTTATTGAGAGGATATTCGATAATACCCTCGGCGCCCAAGGATTTGAGCTGAGGGAGTATCTCGCGGACGACTTTTTCGTCGATCACGGTTTCCACCGCGACCCAGTCGGACTGCGCAAGATGCGAGACCGTCGGATTGCGAAGTGACGGTAGGGTGGAAAGAAGATTTTTCAACTGCTTTTCTGCGATGTTCATTTTAAGGCCCACTTTATCGCGGGCATTGAGGGCACTCTGGAGGAGTAAGACGACGCGATTGAGTTTTTCACGTTTCCAAAGCTGAGCCATGGCCGAGTGGTTGGCGATCACTTGGGGAAAGGATTCGGTAAGGTTGGCGATAATGCGAAGATTGTTGGCTCGAAGAGAAGAACCGGTCTCAGTGATATCGACGATGGCATCGACGAGATCGGGCACTTTAACCTCGGTGGCTCCCCAACTGAATTCGATCTCGGCTTCGACGCCGTGCTGGGCAAGAAAACGGCGGGTAAGTCCCACAGCTTCAGTGGCGATGCGTTTTCCCTGAAGATCTTTTACCGTTTGAAAATCGGAGTTTTCGGGCACAGCCAGCACCCAGCGAGTGGGTTGGGCGGTGGCTTTGCTGTAGGGCAAAGAAGCGATTACTTCCACGTCCGAATCGTTTTCCTCGGTCCAATCGCGTCCGGTGATACCGGAGTCCAGGTAACCGTGCTCGACATACCGGCTGATTTCCTGGGCGCGAAGGAGGCGCAACTCGATCTCGGGATCGTCAATGGTGGGTTTGTAGTTGCGCTTGGAAACAATGATGTTGAATCCAGCTTTGGCAAACAACTCCAGGGTAGGCTCCTGCAAACTGCCGGAAGGCAGGCCGATTTTTAGGATGTTGGCGAGGTCGGTCATGGAAACGCGGGGGGATGAATTAACGGCATTTTTAAGGTAAAGGCGAGAGAAAAGTGCGTTTCTTTCTGCTTTTGAATAATTGCCAGACCCTGCTACTCTTTCCAAAGTTCCATCATCATGTCCGCCACAGCCGAAACCATCGAGTTTGAAAGTGCCCGCGCTTTGCAGATTCTTTATGCGAACGATCCGCGATTGCTCAAAAACCTGGAGGAAGCTCTTTCGGTGCAAGTGACCACGCGCGACGGCTGGATGCGCTTCGAAGGCGAGGAAATCGCCGTGGCCCATGCCCGCAGCGTGATGAAGCAACTGGAGGACGCCGCCAAAAAAGGCACCCCGATCCGACGCCAGGAGTTTCTCTACGCGCTAAACTCCGTGCTCGACGGGTCTTCCGAGACTTTGGCCCAGCTCGCCTCGATCCGGATCCAATGTTCCTTGCGCAAGCCACCGATCATCGCCCGCACCAGCAGCCAAAAGCGTTACGTGCAGACCATTCTGGAGCACGACCTTACTTTCGGACTCGGCCCGGCTGGCACCGGAAAAACCTATCTCGCCATGGCCCTGGCCATCTCCGCCCTCAAACAGGAAAAAGTGCGCCGCATCGTCCTCACCCGCCCCGCAGTCGAAGCAGGCGAGGCCCTGGGATTTCTCCCCGGCGATTTACAAGATAAAATATTACCTTATCTGCGTCCGCTTTACGATGCGCTTTACGACATGCTCGAACCCGAGGAAATCCAGCGTTACACCGAAAAAGGCGTCATCGAAATCGCTCCGCTTGCCTACATGCGCGGGCGCACTTTGCACGACGCCTTTGTCATTCTCGACGAAGCCCAAAACACCACCACCGAGCAAATGTTCATGTTTCTCACCCGCCTCGGCCCCGAATCGAAATGCGTCGTTACCGGAGATCGCACCCAGATCGATCTTCCACGTAATAAAAAATCGGGCCTCATCGAAGCCTGCGACGCTCTCCTTAAAATTCCCGGCATCGGATTTGTCACCTTCGCCGAACGCGATGTCGTGCGACACGAACTCGTGCGTTCCATCATCGGCGCTTATAAAAAATACCGCGACGCCCATCCCGAGAGGGTGGTTTGATTTCCATGTTTAGCTTTGCAAAAAAGAAACTCATTAAAAAAGGCCTGTCCACCGGCAAAACGCGACGGAAACAGTCGAAAAGCGAGATTCTCCATCACCTCGAGACCGATCCCTGGGTGAAAGCCATCCTCATCGGCCTCTTCACCGGTGGGCTCGCCGCTCTCATTTTCTACGGACAGCAACAGGCTCCCGCCAAATATTTTCTCATCAGTCTGCTCATCCTGAGCACCGCCATCGCCCAGCTTTGGATCAATCATCCCGAGACCTTCCGCAGCAACGGACGCGTCACCCTCATCCTCGGCGTGCTTCTGGCCCATCTCGCCGTCTGCAAACTCGTAATGCAGGTCTGCTACGAAATATCGCTCACCAACGACAACATGCTCTGGCAGGTCGTGCCCATCCTTTTAATTCCTTATTCTTTCGCCCCACTCGTCATTTCCGTCCTGCTCGGGCGCAACCACGGACTTTTTGCCGCCGTCTTCGTCAGCCTCTGGAGCGCGATCCTCTTCCGCGACATCGATCCCTTCATTCTCGTTTTAAGCCTCATCAGCGGATTTATCTCGGTCTTTGTCACCCTTCAGGTGCGACGTCGCAGCCGGCTTTTGCGAGCAGGATTTTATGTCGGCCTCGCCACCTGGCTCCTTGCCCTGAGTTTCGGCCTCATCTCGATCAATTTCCTCGACCTCCCATCCACCGACTGGCAGCTTCTAGGCTGGCAAAGCCTTGCCGCCATCGGCAGTGGCGTCATTACCGCCATGCTCGTCGGCGGTGCTTTACCCATGCTCGAAGCTCCCTTCGGCATTACCACCGATATCTCGTGGCTCGAAATCGCCGACCTTAATCACCCCCTTTTGCGCCGTCTTTCCACCGAGGCCCCCGGCACTTATCATCACAGCCTCATGGTCGCCAGCCTGGCTGAGGCCGCTGCGGAAAAAATTAAAGCCAACGCCACCCTCTGCCGGGTCTGCGCTTATTTCCACGATGTCGGCAAACTCGTAAAACCCGAATACTTCACGGAAAACATCAACGAAGATCGCAATCCACACGACGATCTCGCTCCCTCCATGAGCGCCCTCATCATCATCGCCCACGTCAAAGAAGGCGTCGATCTCGCCCTCAAACACAAACTAAATCACCAGATCCTCGACGTCATCCAGCAACATCACGGCAACACGCTCGTCTGGTTTTTCTACAAACGCGCCCAGCAACAGCAGGAAGACACCCGCGCCGGAGGCAAAATCATGAACATGCGCGAGGAAGACATCCCCGAGGTGCGCCAGGAAAGCTTCCGCTACCCCGGCCCCATCCCGCAATTTAAAGAAGCCGGCATCATCAGCCTCGCCGACGCCGTCGAAAGCGCCTCCCGCAGTTTGGTGAAACCCACCCCGCAACGCATCGAACAACTCGTCAACGACATCATCGACAGACGCATCGCCGACGGTCAGCTCGACGATTGCGATCTCACCCTCAAAGAAATCCGGACCATTGGCGACAGCTTCCGATTTTCCCTAAAAAACATGCTCCACAGTCGCATCGCCTATCCCAAGGACGACAAGGAACCCCGCGACAACCCGGCCGCCTCTGATAAAAAATCCGCCGCTGCCGCCTAGTCTTTACTGTGGCTCCACTGCCCGCACTTTTTTTACAAAACCGCCAGCGTCGCATCGCAGTCGATCAGCCCGCCTTGCGCCGGTTTGCCGCCCACGCGCTTTCCGCCGTTGCCACCCTGCCCGGCCAGCCTTTGCAGGCATTTCAGGAAATCTCCATCGTCTTGCTTTCCGACGCAGCCATGGCGCGGCATCATCTGCAATTTATGGGCCTCACGGGGCCGACAGATGTGCTTACTTTTCATCACGGCGAAATCCTCATCGGCACCGAAACCGCCGCCCGTTATGCCAGCGAACTTGGACAAGACAAACACGACACACAGAACGAAATCGCCCTTTACCTTCTCCACGGCCTGCTGCACCTGGCCGGTTACAACGACAGCACGCCTGCCCAAAAAAAACGCATGTTTGCCCTGCAAACACAACTTTTTGAATCGATCCAAAAGTACTAAAAGAAAAAGCACTAAGGAACAGGTCTATTATTTTCCGCAGGCTTTGGCTCACATACGCCTAGTCCACGCTGAGGTCGCGATGCGTGTAGAGGATGCGGACGCCCTCGGCGCGATCGTCACTTTCGATCTGATAGATTTCCTCCAGATAGACATCGAGCAAGGTGGGGGTAAGGCGTTCTTGGAGGCCGACAAATTTAAGCGGGATGTAGCGTTTCGATGGGCCGGCAGGTCGCCGTCCCAGAAGTCGCCTAGTTCCAGTTCCTCACGCTCCTTGAAGCCTTGCACGAGGCCAAAGATCTTCGCCAGCGCCAACAAAACTCAGGAGCGCCTGACCGCGCGAGGAGAAATGGTGGAGGGCAGCGGTTTGTAAGGCTGATGAATCAAACGACGGGAGCTTTATTTCATTTCTCCAGATTGACGGACGGGCGTCCAGATATGCGCTGGCGCTCGCGGGCCTCGGCAAAGAGGCGGTCGAGATTGTGGCCGTAGGCGGCGGAGAGTTCGTCCTTGATGCGCCAAACTTCGCGGAGCACGTCGTCAGCGACGGCAGTATGAGGCGGTGGCGGTGCGGTGGTGGTTTTCATTCGATGTTGTCCATGAGTCCTTCGGGTGTGCAGATGGCGGGTAATCTGCACCACGGCGCACCGGATGCGCCACAAGGTAACTGGGGATGGTTATTTCAATAAAGATGCGCATGAATCAAGCAGCAAGGAAAATGGTGTAACGCAAATTAAGGGACAGGTCTTTTATTGAAAAAAGTGCATGAATCAAGACGCAAGGAATATGGTGTGGTCGCGGTAGCTGGCGAACTGGTAAAAACTAAGGGACAGATCATTTATTCAGACGAGCAAAACTAAGGGACAGATCTTTTATTGAAAAAAGAGTTGAGCATCACAAAGCTGATCCAGTTCGGTGGCAAGGACTTGTTGGGCGCGATTGCCCTCTTCCAGCAGTTTGGGACACAAAACTAAGGGACA
>JBBRFA010000060.1:0-20431 GCA_038225185.1 Chthoniobacterales bacterium | reverse complement strand
GTTTCTTTTCGGTAACGTGGAAAAAAACTCCCTTTAAAAACCAGTCGCACTTCTCCTGGCAACCCTTACCTTGAGGACTTCTTAAAAATACCATGACTGACCCAACGCCAACGTCACCCGCCGCTCCCAGCCAGGATGCTCTCCTCGCTATTTGCCTCTTCGCTGCATTTGCCGATGGCGAAAAATCCGATGCCGAACGCGATCAAGTTCGCCGTCTGGCCGACGAATTCGGATCGGAAAATCTTGCCGTTCTTTCGCGTCAGATTCTCATGCGCAAACTTCCGCTCGAATCCATCGTTGCCAATCTTTCCGCCCCGCAAGACCGCCTCCTCGCCTACGAGATGGCGCTCGGCGTCTGCGAAGCGGGCGGTAACGTCACTCCCGACGAGCAGGATTTTCTCAACACACTTCGCCGCCTTCTTAATCTCGGCGAAACCGAGGCCCGCACCGCCGAGGCCTCGGTGGACGCCCTCGCGCTCGCCCCCATTAGCACTCCCGCGCTTCTGCCAGAAGCGAACACTCCGCCCGATAACGACGGGATGATTCTTAAATATTCCATCCTCAATGGCGCTCTCGAACTCCTTCCGGAAACCCTCGCCAGCGTCGCCATCATCCCTCTCCAGATGAAAATGGTTTATCGCATCGGCAAATCCCACGGCATCGAACTCGACCGCTCCAACATCAAAGATTTCCTCGCCACGGCCGGCATCGGTCTCGGCTCCCAAATGGTCGAAGGTTTCGCACGCAAATTCATGCGCGGCCTCGGCAAAAAAGTCGGCGGAAAAATCGGCGGTGGCGCTGCCGATCAACTCACCGGCTCCGCTTTCTCCTTTGCCTCCACTTACGCCATCGGGCATATCGCCGGGAAGTATTACTCCGGTGGACGCAAACTTGATAAATCCAACGTCAAAACCCAGTTCGGTAGCTTCTCTCAAAAAGCCCGCGAACTCCACTCGCAATACCTCCCCCAAATCCAAGCCCGCGCCCAATCTCTTAACCCCACCGAAATCCTTTCTCTCGTCCGGGGGAAAAGCCAGATTTAACAGTGTTGACCGCCCGCCCCACCGCCTTCTCGCATCCTTGCGCCCTTGTCCATGAAGGGACTTCGTGCCTAATTTACTAAAGAAAAGCTGACCGTTGTCGTCCGGTCGGTTTCACAGAAATGCGTCTGACCGCGACAGCAGTTCGTTACCCGTTTACCTCCAAATTAATTGGAACACCTCTCTGCTTTTTATGAAACACGTTCACCCCGATTATCAATGGGACACCCTGGCCACACAGGCTGCCTCCCTCGTGCCAGAAGCCGTGCAGGGTGCCCGTTATCCTCTTAACCTCATGAATGGCGTCTGGGGTGAACCGGGCAACCGGAAACATTTCCAATCTCCCGTGGACGGAAGTGTCATCACCCACTTGCCCATGATCGATCTGCTCCTCGCGCGTAAGGCCGTGGAGGGAGCAGCCAGACAGGCGCAGGAGTGGAAAAAAGTCGATCTCGACGAGCGGGCGCGCCGCATTTCGGAGTGCCTCGAAGCAATCAAAACCCATCGCAAACTGATCGCAGGATTACTTGTCTGGGAAATCGGCAAGCCAGTCCATCTCGCTGAGGTGGATGTGGACCGCTGCATCTCGGGCGTCGAATGGTATCTCGAACACCGGGAGACCTTTATGGCTGGGCGCGAACCCCTGGGTCTGGTCTCAAACATCGCCTCCTGGAACTATCCCTACTCCGTCCTGATGCATTCCCTCCTCGTCCACATGCTGGCCGGGAATGCAGTCATCGCCAAGACCCCGACCGACGGTGGGCTGATGGCGCTGACCGTCGGGTGCGCTCTCGCCGCGCGGGCCGGGCTTCCGATTTCGCTGGTGAGCGGTTCTGGCGGCCAGTTGAGTGCCGCGCTAGTGAACAACGAGCACGTCGCAGCCCTCGCATTCGTCGGGGGTAAGACCAATGGGGGCATCATCGCCTCCAGCCTCTATGACCGAAACAAGCGTTACATGCTCGAGATGGAAGGTGTAAACGCCTGGGGCATTTGGAATTTTTCCGACTGGAATGGCCTGGCTAAACAATTAAAAAAAGGCTTTGAATATGGCAAGCAACGTTGCACAGCCTACCCGCGCCTGGTCATCCAGCGGGATCTTTTTCCGCAATTCCTCGCCATGTATCTCCCCGTGCTCGAGTCGCTCCGGTTCGGTCATCCCCTTCTCGTCAATGAGGACGGCGAACTTCCGCGGCACGATTTTGGCCCGATCATCAACAGCAAAAAAGTCGAGGAACTCCGGGTGCGCTTCAGCGAGGCGAAAGGCAAAGGGGGCATCTGCCTTTTCGATGGCAGCTATGATGACTCGCTCTTTTTGCCCAACCAGGACATCTCCGCTTACTTTGCGCCGCAGTGCATCCTCAATGTGCCCCGCAATTGTGAGCTTTACCATGGGGAGCCTTTTGGGCCGCTCGATTCCATTGTGGTCGTGGATCGGATCGAGGAAATGATCGCTGAGATGAATGTCTCTGGTGGGGCGCTGGTTTCGAGTGTGGCCACGGATGAGGAAACCGTTTTCAAACGGGTGGCCCAGGAAACGCGAGCCTTCAAGCTGGGCCATAACAAAGTGCGGTCGCGGGGCGACAACGACGAGGTGTTTGGCGGAATCGGAACCTCATGGAAGGGCTGTTTCGTCGGGGGAGAACACCTCATTCGAGCGGTCACCCAGGGCGCTGGCGACGAGCTCCTATTTGGCAATTTCCAGGATGTGAGACGTTTGCCCGAGTCGCGCTGAAGCCCGCCCAGATTGTAGCGGCGCGTCTATGACTTCCGAATGGCTAATGCGTTGTATCTTCAAAAACTCGGGAACCTTTCGCAAATTCCTGGCACGAACATCGAAAATTCAACATCGAACACTGAATCCCATGCACGGTTAGGCCCCGGCTCAGGAATCCGGGCGATGTGGTAGTGTTCATTACGCGTAAAAAAACGACGACGCGGTGGCGGCGGGGCGGGAAATTTTTTCCAATCTAAAGCTCGCGCAGACAACCCTGCAAAACTCCGACCTTCTTTTTCTTGCCCTTAAAAGCCAGAAACTGGCACTCATCGGCGGGACCGACCTCTACCAGGTGTTGCCTCCGGAAGAGTGGAGCGACCACATAGCGACGGTCACGGCGAGATTCGTCGAAGGACGGCAGGCCAGGGCGCTAAATTAGAGTTTATCGATGATGGCCCTTAAGACGAGTGCTGCGTTATCGGAGGAGATGGATTCGTATTCATCGATCTGGTTGGCTCCCTCCTGGCCGCCTGCGAGATCGCTTAAGGCGCGGACGATGAGAAACGGTTTGCGATTCACCCAGGCGACATGCGCCAAGGCGGTGGATTCCATGTCGAGACAGTCTGCCTTCCAGGTTTTCCAGACCCATTTGCGATACTCAGCGTTATCCATAAAAACGGTGCCCGCGACGCCTGCCCCACCCACTTTGAATTGCGCCATGCGGTTGCCCACAGGGAGGGCCGGCATGGTTTTGACCGCTTTCCGGGCCAGAGAAAGCAATTTTGGGTCGGCTTCAAAATAAGGTTTGCTCACCGGCTTCCTCATCCCTTCGCGGATCACCAGGACATCATCCGGAAATTGCATCCCGAAGTTGGGGTAACGCGGTTTGAAATAACTGGCAATTTCGTAGCCGCCCCCCGGCTTTTGATTGAAAAAAGCGGCCTCGCCATGATAAATCCATCGATCTGGAATGGTGACATCACCGGGCAGCAGAGAGGGATTGATGCCGCCTGCGACCCCGGCAAAAAGGAAGGTTCGCACCGGAAAATGATCGAACGCGACTTGCAGAGACATGGCGGCGTTGGTGAGGCTCATGCCCGTGGGAAAAAACAGCAGTTTTTTGCCTTTATAATCGAGAATCTCGAAGCGGATGCCAAGGATGTTACGCACGGCAATCGTATTCTTCTTCGCTGCGAATATTTTTTTAATAGCCACCACCTCGGGTTCGTAAGCGGCGGCCACTGCGATGTAGGACGGTTCTGCAAAAGCTGGAACGGTGGCAAAAACAAGCAGGAGAAGGATGTGCGAAAAGATTTTCATCTGGCGAAATAAAGCTATTCCTGAGCCACTGCGCCAACTATTTCATCTCAGCAGGCACCGCGCTGGCGTAAACAATCACCGCGGCGGCCAGGGGTGCCTGGCCGGGCCATTCTGGATGGCTAAAAATGCACCTTTTGAGCGTTTCGGCGCAGATCACAGGTTAATCTGAGATTGTTCACCTCAGCAGAAAGACAGGAACGCTTCATATTCCCGGTTGCAGAACGCTGTGGTGGCGCGTTGACTCCTTTTACCATGTCGTCTCTGCTCCAGCCTGCTCCAGAATGTGCGGATGTGTTTGCCGTTTTAAGCGACGAAGTAAGTCATTGGTTCCGCCACAAGTATGGCACTTTTACCCATGCCCAGACACTTTGCATTCCAGCCATTCATGCAGGCAAATCCATTCTCCTAACCTCGCCCACCGGCAGCGGAAAAACCCTCGCTGGATTCCTCGGTATCATTGATCGCCTGATCACTCTTCCGCCGGTCGAACGTGAGCGGGGCATTTTTGCCATTTATATTTCGCCACTTCGCGCGCTGGCCTACGATATCCAAAAAAACCTGCTCGAACCTCTCCGCGAGATGGAGTTGGAGGGGGCGATTCGCGTCGCTTTGCGCACGGGCGACACCTCGGGCAAAGAGCGGGCGGGCCAAAAGCGGCGTCCTCCGCACATTCTGATTACGACGCCGGAAAGTCTGGCCATATTACTCTGCGCCGAATGGTTTCGGGAAGCGGCGCGGAGTTGCCGCTATGTGATTCTCGACGAATTGCATGCCATCGCGGAGAATAAACGCGGCACGCATCTCATGTTATCGTTGGAACGTCTCGAACGCCTGGTTGGCACGCCGCTTTGCCGCATCGGACTTTCCGCCACAGTGGCACCGCTGGATGTCGTGGCGCATTTTCTCGTGGGGGTGGGGCGACCGTGCCTGGTGGCCGAGGCGAGGGCAAATCGGCGCATCGAAGTGGAGGTGTTTTCGCCATTGCGCAAAGAGGCTTATCCGGCGGCGGGATGGACGGCGGGACGCGTGCTCGAGGAATTGGCCGAGCTGGTCGAAATGCGACGTTCGGTGCTGGTTTTTACGAACACACGCTCCGGGGCGGAGAGTATTGGCCTCCGGCTCAAACAGGCGCTTCCCAAGCTGGCGGACAGGATCGAGACGCATCATTCCTCCATCGATCGCGAAATGCGGCTGGAGATAGAAGACCGCCTCAAGCAAGGGGAATTGCGCGCCGTGGTTTGCTCGACGAGTCTGGAAATGGGGATCGACATCGGTGCCATCGATCTCGTGGTAATGATTTCCACGCCCAAAGGCATCTCGCGTGCCCTGCAACGGATCGGGCGCTCGGGACATAGCATTCACGCGGTGAGTCGCGGCATTCTGGTGGCCACTAACATTAACGATCTGGTCGAATGCATTGTGACGGCGGACCTGGTGCGCCAGCGCAGGCTCGATCCAGTGCGTTTTTTTGAAAATTGTTATGATGTATTAGCGCAGCACATCGTTGGCCTGGCCATGGCCGCGCCCATAGCGGTGGCCGATTTACTAGCTTTGGTGAGAAAAGCCTGGCCCTATCGTGATCTCTCGAATGAGGAGATGGAATCTGTGTTGATCTATCTCGCGGGCGGCGGACGTTCCCTGCAACGACAGTATGAGGATACGTTTGGCAAAATAAAAATAATCGATGGAATCGTTCATGCGCTCGATTCCAAAAAAGTTGCCCGCGAGTATCTGCTCAATGTGGGCACGATTGCCTCCGACGGCGATGTCGTGGTGAAGCTGGGGCGCAAACGCCTCGGGAGCGTCGATGAATGGTTTATCAAACGGCTCACGATTGGTGACGTGTTTGTGCTGGCCGGACGCACGGTGCGCCTGCTGGAAACCGGCATCCAGGAAGCGCGGGTGGAAGCGGCGGAATCGTCAATGCCCACGGTGCCGAGCTGGAATCAAAACAAGATGCCGCTCTCCTCGGGGATCGCACGGGAGGTGACGCGTCTGCGCAGCGAGTTAAATCTTCGCCTCACAGGTGCCGCCAGCCTCGAGCCCGAGGCGGTGGCGGATTGGTTGGTGGAAAGATATGAAATCACCACCTCGAATGCGCATTCGGTGGTGAGTCATTTCCAGGCGCAACTCAAGTTTTCGGTGATCCCGGTGGAGGGCACCCTGTTGATCGAGTTATATCGGGAGGAGGATTTTTCGCATTACATTTTTCATTCGTTGATCGGGCGCAGCGCGAATGATGCGTTGTCGCGGCTATTAGTAAAAAGGATTAACACCAGGATAGGAGGCAACGCGCTGGTAACCATCGACGACTACGGGTTTTTACTAACCTTGAAGCGCTTTCAGGAATTGACGGTGGAGCAATGGAGGGAGTTGTTTGAGAGGAGAAATGCGGAGCGCGATTTGCAGGTGGCATTGCGCGATTCGGAGTTGGTAAAATGGCAGTTTCGAGGGGTGGCGCAGACCGGGTTGATGGTTCCGCGCAATCAACCTGGTCGTGAGCGTCGGCTCAAACAATTGCGCTGGAGCAGCGAGATATTGTTTCGCGTTTTGCAAGAGCACGAACCGGATCATCCCTTGCTGGCCGAGACGTTGCGGCAGGCGGAACAAGCCTTTCTGGATGCCCCGGCGGCGTTTGCTTTTTTGGAGGAGGTGCAGACCTACCACTGGCACTTGCTGGAGACACCCAGGGTGAGTCCTTTTGCCTTCGGGATTTATGTTAGTAAAATCAAGGAGACCATGACCATGGAAAATCCCGAACTGGCCATCGAACGGCTTTTCCACCAGATGTATGGACAGTAAAAAAATCCCCGGGCCGGCTTTACACCGGCTCGTTGTCCGATTTTTCCATCAGCACCGGGACCAGCCACATGGTTACCGCCATGGCCACGTAGCCCACCACCCATTTCCAACCGGGCTGCAGCACTCCCACCACGTCGCCGGTGATGTAACCGAAGCTGTGCACGAGGCCGATGGCGGATAAAACGGCGCCGGCGAGGAACCAGAGCGCGGCTTGTTTGAAGCGTTGATCGATGATGCAGACGGTCGCGGCGGCGAGAATGAGACAGGTTAGGAAATAACCCTGTTCCAGGGCAAACATCCCCTCGGCATAGAAATTTCTAGCTTTTAAAATGTCTTCGACCAGTTGCGCATTATAAGGATTGGCCACGGTGCCGACACCGGCTCCTCCCAAGACGTTTTTGGCCACCAGCGCGCAGTAGCCGGCGATTGCTGGAAACAAACCCACAATCACTGCCGGGATGTGACGTTGCGGCACCGCGGCAAAAGCCTGGGTGCCCATCGAGATGCCGATCCAGATTAGGATCGCCATGCCTGCCTCCACCGGCACCGACCAGGCCAGCAGGCTAAGAGAGCCGGTGAGGCAGATCACTGTCACAAAAATCGCATTCAACGTGGAGTAACCCGCGCGCGAACCAATCGCTTTCCAGCCTGGATGCCCGATGTAAAGCGTGGTCGGGTAGGGGGAACCAAACCCGGCGGAGAGCAGTGTTCCCACGCCGTTGATGAGGAGCGACGGTTTCGTCTCGAAGCGATCCCCGGCCGCTTCCGCCGAAGCCAGCACTTGCATCGAGCCGATCACATTCACCACTCCCATCGGCAGGATGATGCTAATAAAGGGCAGCAAATAAGGCAGGCTCTCGATCAATTTTCCCACGATGGGAATCGGGAGAAAGAAGCCCAACTGCCCCAAGTCCAACGGATAGGCCGGCGCTGGAGAGGGTAACCCCGCCCAATGCAGACCCCAGGATCCCAACGTGCCAAAAACCACGATGACCAGGCCGCCCGGGATACCCCATTTGAAACGCACGCGCCCGTAATAAACCAGCAACGCCAGACCCAGACTTGTCATCCCAATTACCGGATAAACCCAGGCACGAAAGAGGAAATCCATCGCGATAAAAAAGATGCCGATCCCTGCCAGCGCAGCCAGCAAAGCGGCGAGGGGAGTGATCCGCCGCAGATGATGCAGGACAAACGCCCCGGCCACCTCGATCAACCCCGACCCCACACAGGCAGCGATGCCCGCCAGCCAGGCCACTTCATCGGCCTGGGCTTTATCGAGTCCCCGGGCAAGTGCCATTTGCTGGGCGGGGAACATCACGAGCAGGGAATAAATGATCACCGTGATCAAATTAAACCCGTAGGGCAGCGCGCAGACATCGTCGCGACCTTCTTTTTTTGCCAGTTGCAAAGCCTGCCGGGCGTAAAGCAAATTTCCAAAAACGAGGCCCACCACCGAGGCGGGAAGGACGTGACCATAGAAAAACTCCGGCGCAAACCCCAGCAAACCGAGGCAAAAACCGGTCATCAGCAGCAAATTGACCAGGCTATCCAGGCCCAATGCAAAAAACCCATCCAGATCGCCTTTGACGAATGCTTTCATAACTCGGCGCACATCAGCACGAAATGTGCCGTCAATCTTCGACTGGCAACTTGCTTTTTCCGCTTTCGCCTCCTCTGTTTCCCCTGTATTTACCCATTTATGAACGATCCCCGTTACGGTCAACTAGCTAAAATCCTGGTCGGACACTCCACTAATTTGCAACCCGGGGAAAAAATCCTCGTCGATGGATTCGACATCCCCGAGGAAATGCTCATCGCCCTTATTCGCGCCATTCGCCAGGCTGGAGCCCTGCCTTTTGTCCAAATCAACCGCGCCGCGATCACTCGCGAACTCATGCGCGAAGCTTCCGAGACGCAATACGAAATTCTCTCCGGCATCGAACTCGCCCGCATGAAAAAAATGGACGCCTACATCGCTTTACGCGGCAGTCATAATATCAACGAACTCTCGGACGTGCCTTCCGACCGGATGAAGCTCGCCATGAAAATGCTCAAGCCCGTGCTCGATCATCGCGTGCAAAAAACCAAATGGTGCGTTCTGCGCTGGCCCACCGCCTCCATGGCCCAGCAGGCCAGCCTGAGCACCGAGGCTTTTGAGGATTTTTTCTTCCGCGTCTGCACATTGGATTACAGCAAAATGGACCCTGGCATGAAGGCCTTGCAAACCCTTATGAATCGCACCGACAGCGTTCACATCGTGGGACCGAAAACCGACCTGCGCTTCAGCATCAAAGGCATCGGAGCGATCACCTGCGGAGGCACGCACAACATTCCCGACGGCGAGGTTTTTTCCTGTCCGGTGCGCGATTCCGTCGAGGGGCACGTGCATTTCAATGCGCCGACGATCTATCAAGGCGGAGCGTTCGATGATATTCGCCTGGAGTTTTCCAAAGGTAAAATCGTTCGCGCCACGGGGAACAATCCAGAGCGGATCAACCACATTCTCGATTCCGACGAGGGGGCGCGTTACATCGGAGAGTTTTCCCTTGCCTTCAATCCGCACATTCTGGAGCCCATGCGCGATATTCTTTTCGATGAAAAAATCTGCGGCTCCTTCCATTTCACCCCTGGCCAGGCTTACGAACAAGCCGACAACGGCAACCGCTCGCAAGTCCACTGGGATCTGGTAAATATCCAGCGGGCCGATTACGGCGGGGGCGAAATTTATTTCGATGGGAAATTGATTCGCAAAAACGGCATTTTTACCGAGCCCACGTTATACCCTCTTAACCCGGAAAACCTGGTATGAAAACGACGCCGACGCTCCTTATTTCTCGTTCCCAAGTTAAACCCGCTCTTTTTTCATGTTCCCAAATTGCACTTCCAAAGCCGGGTTCACGTCCAAGAAGCCAAGCTTCGCAAACAGGGGCATTTGTCGATTAAGAGGAAGAAAAATGGGATCGACCATTTCGTCTAACTCGGCTCCAAGTGCGACTTGGAAAAGAGACGCATTTTGGTGTCTCTTCATCATCGCTTGAAAACCAGCCCTATTACCAAAATGCCCGTGCTCACCTTTGCCACCGGCCCCGGCGGCGTGCTCGACAGCGAACAATTCAGTCCTCTTTTGGCCGACGTGGATTACAACCAGCCCGACGCCATCTCCCCTGCGCCGATGAAATCAGGCAGCGCCTATCACAGCGGCGGCGACATCTGGCTCCTCGGCCAGGGCCCCGGCAGTGAACGTGTTCGCGGTTTTCTCGACAACACCGACATTTGCAAAATCATCGCCGCCCAGATCGCAGGAGAATAGGGCTAGCACTCGAGCTCGATGAAACAGAATACTTCTACACAACAAGTCGTCCTTTGCGAGCGGCCAAAGAAATGGTCGCCGTAGTGCCGGAATTGAAACCTAGAAAATCCGCTTCGATGCCGTCGCTAAAAATGACTCCGTGTTCGGGCATCAGCGAATGAATGGAGAGGGATTGGCGTCCGTTGATTTTGCCGAAGACCATGGTTGCCGCCGAAGTTTGGCTGGGGAAAGGTTCGCGAACGGTGTAATAGAGAAAATCGGCATCCCAAGCAACAGGGCGGCGTTTTTTAACGGTTAAATGGCGCTGACCCAAACTTCCAGCGATGGCGGTGGCACCTGCAAGCAGACTTTTTAACCATCCGGTAGAGCCGAGGCCGGTGGAAATGATGATGCCGCTGGAGGATTGTTGCTCGCTCTGGGCCGCGATTTCAATCACGTAGCGAGCCGAGGTATGCGACTTCGGCCCGATGAAGAAGTCGTTCACTGCATAGAGACTTTCGCCGTTATTTAGCAGCACATGGCCCATGCTGACCTCTTTGAGCGGTCGTTTATGTGCAAAGACTTCGGGTAAAATGGTTGGTAGATCTGTGGTTTTGAAAGGTAATAAAACGCCATCCCAACGGGCGGGATCCGGATTGACGCCAATGACAGGCTGAGCAAAGGCGTATTTAAGCGTGTTGGCGACCAAGCCATCCTGCCCGAGGACGACAACGACATCTTCCGGGCCAAAAAGGTAATTAGGCAGAAAGGAGCGAGGCAATTTCTGCACCCGCCCCATGGTCGAGAGGTCGGCTTCCGCGTTTTTTGCCGCCAGCTTGTAAATGCGGTCTTCTTCGAGGTAGTCGGTGAAGTCGGCTCCGAGGTGCTCGACATAAAATTGGGCTTGTTGGACGGAGTTATACCGGGCGATCAATTCATCCAGTCGCGTGGGACGGGTGATGAGGATAATTTTCCGCTCGGTCAGGCGTTCCATCTCATTTCGCGGTGGGTTTGCCCATCAATTCGCGCAGGAGATCGGGTGAGATATTGAGCTGGCCGATTTTGTCGGAACGCTCGGCCATTTCCTGAAAGGCGAGGGCGATGAGTTGATCGGGTTTCATGCCCATGCTGGCCAGGGAATGGAGTAATTTGGGATCCACGCCCTCGAAGGATCGCATCATGGCCGACATGCCGTAGGCTTTGGCGTCGGCCTCTTGTTTGGAGTTTTCGACGGCGAGGAGGACAAGATCTTTGTTCTTTTCTTCGAGGGAAATTTTTGCGGCCATCTCGGCCTCGCGGAGTTCGTGCTGCTTTTGTTGGACGGCGCGCTCGGCGTCCATCTGCGCTTCGCGAATCTGGCGTTTCTTGTTCTCGACAGCAATCTCGGTGTTAAGTTCGCTTTCCTTAATCGCGCGTTCTTGTTCGACAGCGGAATTGCGACGGGCATAGACGGCGTTGTCTGCTTCTTGCAGAAGTTGTTCCTTCACCTCAGCTTCCAAGGCGCGGGAAGTCTCCGGGTTGGGGCGAATCGAAAAAATGGAGAGGCCAAGGATTTCCAGTCCGAGTGAGACGATTTCTTTGCTGGCTTGAAGTTCGCCACCGACTTCCTTCACGAGTTCCTCGGAGGCTCGCAAAGCCTGCCGCAGGGACATTTGTTGGAGACGTTTTCGGGTGAGGACCTGGATGGTGTTGACGACACGAGGCGAGAGCTTCTGGGGATCGTCGGAGGCGTAGCGTTTGCCAGTCGGGTCGAGCGAGAAATTGAGCAGAGGGGCGATTTTTTTCGCATCGGTAATGCGGTAAGTGATTTGTCCTTGAGTGGTCACTTCCTGAAAGTCGGTTGTTACTTCGCTGAAAATGAAAGGAGCCTCAGTGCTGGCAATTGGCACCGCGACCAGCGATGTGGTGGGAGCATAGTAAAAGAAGGAAAGTCCTCCTCCCTCGCGAACGATTTTGCCGTTGGCATACCGCAAAACATAAGTTGTGGGAGGAAATTTGATGAACTGAATGCCAAGCATGGCGTGAGGTTGTTAAATAGTGGGCGGGAAGTCCAATGAATTTAGGATTTTTCCTCGACAACACCGACATTGCAAAATCATCGCCGCCCAGATCGCAGGAGAATAGGAACTCGGCATTCGTCCGGGATTGCTTTTCATTTCTCCTCGTCCCCAAGCGCTTTAGCCTGCTGTCGTATCAAACTTTTGTTTAGCCGCTGAGACATTCTAGCACAGCGTCGTCAAACTACTGGGGTAGGTAGTCGTTTTCGTCGGAGGAGAAAGTTGGCGAGGCGACCTACTGGTTCGCCTGTTAACGCAGAGCGCCCTTTTTCCGATTAAGGATTTCTCCTAAAATTTGCTTTTAAAGAGCGGTCTCGGGTGACTAAAAAGGTAAAGGTGGGGCGGGATTTTACTACCCGACGACCTTCGGTCCAATTGACAAATCGATACCCTCGTTTTGACCTGGCCCTGACGGTGGCCATGCTTCCTTCCTCATAAGATTGCCCGCCGGAGACGGTGCCGCCCCGGGCGACATTGGGGCGCACATTGATGGCGAAAAGTATGGCGGCTGGGCTGGCATCCAACTGGATGTTATCAAAGCCGACCTGAGGCTTGTTACTAGAAAGGCGAATCTTCAGCGGCTGGTTCGTGAGGAAGGATCCCGTGCTGTCGAACCGAAAGCTAAAGGGCAGGAATGATCCATCTCCACCCTCCCCGGTGGTCGAGGCCAGCAAGGTGGAGCCTGCAAAAAGTTCCGCGGTAAAAAGAGTGCCATTGGAGGCGCCTAATCTCAGTGGATGACCGACGAGACCTGACAAAGTGTAAACCGTCCTCGCCTGAAGAGTTGCAGCAAGCACTTGCGAAATGGCGGCCCCATTCCCTCTATCGGAACCACCTACAAAGGCAATCTGCGACCCGACCGGAGCGGGGACGTTGTAAAATGGACCGACCAATATGTTCCAAACGCCGACTGTGCCTGTCGATAATTCGATGGCCCAGCCCGTGATGAGACTTGGCACCGTCCGAAAACCATTGTCTTGAATAACCGTCGGCTGCTCAAAGCTGGGATTGATGATTTCGACTGGAGCCGCTGGCAGCACCGGGGTCATCACGGCAAAAGCGATGGCGATACAGAAGCGAAGGAAATGCGGGATGGAGAGAGAGTTTTTCAGATGGTTCATAATGGGGTGGATTGATAATGCAAATAAGAATAATGGAAGAATGGTTGTTTAGGGAAGCCTTTTTTTCAAGATGCATCAAACCACGGCGACATTGGCCTAATGGGGGGATGGGAATGGACAATGAGGCACTTCCTGCCTCTATAGTCTCCCAGTCATGCGACTGGAAAAAGCTCAGCTTAAAAAAACAATGGAGTAGTTTTTAATGAGGCGACGTTGTAGCTTTATTGGCAGTCAGATCACTGCTCGTAGCGCCTGATTTGTTTGCTGGAGTGTTAAGACGCTGTATTCAAGTGACATAGCAAGTCGCTCTCGAAAAACCAAAACAAACGCCGACAGAGATTGGAACACGTCCATGGCGCTGCTCGTTCGTCGCAAGCTCACTCCAGGCGAATCGGCTCCATGGTTAAGCGAAAGACCAATCCCGAAATCGCGCTCATTTTCTCGATTGGCCGCTGGACGGTGAAGAAGCATCCTGAAAATATCTTCCGAAAGATCGGCTGCGAGACGCGCACCGCCGCCGCTTGCTGGGCGATGGATTTATTCCAAGGATATTGAGACGGCGGGCCGGGTGGATCTTTTGTCGCGATCTTTCTTATCCAAAAATGACATCTCAGATTAAAGGAAAAAGAGGGTTTGATTATTTGACACAGCTCAACTTCGCGCAAAACCGCCCAAGACAGCGCTTTTATTATTTGCACCGCGCCCACTTTTGGCTTAACACTCCCGACTCTTATGAAATATACCCCTTTGGCGCTGGCCGCCTTGTTTGTCTCCTCCACTCTCGCTCATTCGGCAGATGCTCCCAAGCTCGAATCCCAACAGGATAAAGTAAGCTACAGCATTGGCGTCGATATCGGCGGCACTCTCAAACGGCAGGGCATCGAAATCGATCCCGCCAAGCTTATCATCGGTCTTACCGACGCTTACGCCGGTGGCAAAATCGCCCTCACCGATGAGGAAATCAAAACCACCATGGAAAGTTTTCAGAAAGAACTCATGACCAAAGCCGCCGTCAAACGGGATGAAGACGGCAAAAAAAACAAGGAAACCGGTGAAAAATTCCTCGCCGACAACAAGAAAAAAGAAGGCGTAAAAACCACTGCATCCGGTCTTCAATATAAAGTCATCACCGAAGGCAAAGGCGCCAAACCCAAGGAATCCGACACCGTTGTCACTCATTACCGCGGGACCACGATAGACGGCAAGGAATTCGACTCCTCCTACAAACGCAATGAACCCGCCGAATTTCCCCTCGCAGGCGTTATCCCAGGTTGGACGGAAGGTTTGCAACTCATCACCGTGGGCAGCAAGGCCCAATTTGTCATTCCCGCCGACCTCGCCTATGGCGACCAGGCACCCCCCGAGATCGGTCCCGGCCAGACCCTCCTCTTCGAGGTGGAACTCTTGGAAATCAAAGCCCCAGAAGCTGCTACAGCTCCTCAAGCTCCTGAAGCTCCCGAGGGTGATGGTGCCGACGCCACACCGACACCAGCCGCCAAAACACCTGCGGCCAAGAAATAGTTGCGCCCCGTTTTGTTTCTTTTCGTAACATCAGCATCAGGTTCGCAGAAGGATCATCAAAATCCGCTTCAGCCATCCGTTTTTCTGTCCGAACTGGATTTTAAAACAAAAAACCTTGCGTCGAAGCACGCAAAAAGTTATAACGCACGCCGGAACTTCCACCGCGCGTGCGTTTTTCGTTCCTTAAAATCGTCCAATCGCCCAATTGCCCCTGCACCCTCAAACCCGTCACAAACAACCGAGAAACAGCGCCTTAACCTGCGTCACCTCTCCAAGGAGATAGAATTATCCAGCAACCACCCCGTGTAAATGGCCGCATCCGCGCTCGCGAAGTGCGCGTGATCGTGGCCTCCACCAACGAGCAACTCGGCGTCATGAAGCTCTCAGACGCTTTGCGCCACGCCAATCTGGCCGGTCTCGACCTTGTCGAAGTCGCGCCCAATGCCAACCCGCCCGTCTGTCGCATCGTCGATTTTGGTAAATATCGCTACGAAATCGCCAAACAGGACAAAGATAAAAAAGTCGTCACCAGCAAGCTCAAGGAAGTCAAATTCCGCGTCAACATCGACGACCACGATTATTTCACAAAAATTCGTCGGGCAGAGCAATTCCTCGGCAAGGGAAACAAAGTGAAGACACAGCTCCAGTTTCGCGGACGCGAAATGGCGCACCAGGAACTTGGTTTCCAACTGATGCTCCGGATCAAGGAAGATCTCGCCACCATGTCGGCGGTCGAAATGGAACCCAAAATGATGGGGCGCAGCATCAACATGACTTTATCGCCCCTGCCTTCCAACCGCCGCAAACTGCGTTGGACGACCAAGGACGACGAGGAATTGCCCGAGGAAGAGGAAGAAGACGACACTGAGGATTGAGAAACGGTGCTTTTATTTGACCACCCGATGGTAAAGCACTTGGATCCCATAGGACAAACCAGCGGCCAGAGGGAGCAGGATCAGCACGTAGTAGAGATTTAAGAGCCACCCAGTGGGACTCCAGATTTTTTCGCCCCAAAGGTAAATGATCCGATGGATGAGGTAGAGAACGAATGAGCTGGTCGAAAAAAAGGCGATTATGCGCAAGGGGAGATGTTTTGCCAGCCACTGGCCCGCAGCATTTAGCAGGGGAAGGGAGAGAAGAAGCCAGGCTACGATTCCCACCATTGCGAGCCATTCTTCATCATCGGGCGAATCCTCCAGGGTGAATATCGCCAGGAGTGCCGTGCCGATCAACGACGCGAGAAGACTTTTCCAGCCCGGAGCGAGCAACATCGGGGTAAGCGTCTTTTTCGTGCTCAACCAAATTCCGAAGGCAAAAGCCACGAAATTCGGGATCAACCTTGCATCCACCTGCGCAAACCCGAACCAGGCAAGGGAAAGCGCACCCGTAATCCCCAGCGCCAGCCACAACGTTCGCTGCTCACTTTTCCGCCAGAGAAAAAGAGGGGTCAAAAGGTAGAAAACAAAAATCATCGAGATAAACCAAAGCGTGCGCACCTCCAGATCGATCAGCGTATTGTAAAGTAATGCGCCCGGCCAGAATCGGTTTTCTTTAATGATCCCCGACCAGATGAAAAGCACCAAAGCCAAAAAATAAAGCGGATAAATTCTGAGCAGGCGTCGGCGATAAAATACCCACACATCGCCCCAGTTTCCCACCGTCGCCGCCCGTGATATCAGATAGCCGGAAAGGAAACAAAGCAACGCCAACGCGACGCGGGCCAGCCATCGCCCCAAACTATCGGGCAAGGTCACCATCCACACCTTGTCGATATGATAGTATCCGACAATGTAAAGAATCGCTCCACCTCGCAATACATCCAGGGAAAGATCGCGAGAGACTGGAGCGGGTGACATGTGTTCTTAGCGTCATTTTTAGATTAAACAGAGATTAAGCAAGGCCAATCGCCTCCAGGATCACGACCCATGGCGATTCTTTTGCTTTTCGCCGCGACAAAAGCCGGGCCATTCCTTATACTGCACGTCTTGAAAAAACTCCTTCTTTTCGACATCGACGGCACGCTGGTGGATAGCGGCGGCGGTGGTCTCCAAGCATTGCAACTCTCCCTCGCAGAGCACTTTGGCATCGACGACGATCTGCGCTACCTCACGCTCGCCGGCGCGACCGATACCCAAATCGCCCGCGACATGCTCGATCAAAATCAACTCCCCCACACGCCAGAAAATATTACCCGTCTTATTGATGGCTATTTGTTTCATCTCCATCGGCTGCTTCCAGAACGGTCCGGGCGCGTCCTGCCAGGGATTTTCGCGCTTCTCGATAGCCTCCGCACCCGTCCCCACGTCGTGCTCGCTCTGCTAACTGGCAACATGGCGCGTGGAGCCGAAATCAAACTCTCCCATTTCGGCCTCTGGCATTATTTTGAGTTTGGCGCCTATGCCGACGATCACCACCTGCGCAACGAACTCGGTCACTTCGCCAGGACTCGCGCGGTGGAAAAACATGGCATTCATTTTCCAGCCGAAGCCATTTACGTCATCGGCGACACTCCGCGCGACATCGCCTGCGGCCGGGCCGTCGGCGCCACCACCGTGGCCGTGGCTACCGGGAGTTTTTCCACAGCAGAACTGGCCGCACATCAACCCGATTTTTTATTCGCAGATTTTACCGCGACAGAAGCCGCGCTCGACCAACTGGGATGGTAAAAAGCGGCTAGTCCCTGCTGGGACCCGGCTAGTCCCGGCTGGGACTCGGCTAGTCCCGGCTGGGACCCGGCTAGTCCCGGCTACGACGTTCACTCCCGATCAAGCCGCCACCCGGGGGTGGAGTTGATGCCGGATCGATTCCGGACTTTTAAATAACACCGCCTCCGACTCCGACACCTTGATCAGGCGCCCCTCCGGATCGCGGAAGTTGGCATACGGCCCATCATGGAGCACGATCACCCCGGCCCGGCGCAACTGATCCAGCACCGTCTGCCGTTCCTTGATCGATAGATACAAATGAAAATAACTCACCGCCTCCCCCATCAGACGCGGGCGAAGTGTCAGCGGCATTCCGCCGAGAATCAGGTCGCAATAACGATCCGTCCGCTCACTCACCACTTGGGCTGAGAGAATGTTCACATAAAAATTGCGAATCTCCCTCCAACGTTCGGTAAAAATCGTCATGGAATAGCATTGAGACTTGACCGTGCTCCGGCTGATACGACGCCGAGGGGTGTTTCGCTGGGTTGTCTGAAGTTCGGTTGACATTCTACAAACTTAATAAGCAGTTTCCATGCAACACTTCGGTGCCATCTCCAAAATAACTGTCCCCTGCGCCATAAATAATTCCCGTTCGCAGGCGCAAACCGCTATATCAGTCTCCAAAAAAGCCACGAACCCCTAAATACCGCTAGTTATTCTCAATTATGGTTTACAAAAACGCGAATTCGCGCTACTTTGACCGGTTTTAACCTGTTTCCTCTATTCTCACACCCTCAATCAGATTTTTCTCGCTTCCTTTTTTTGGAAATTATCGCGACCACCTTGACAACCCGATTCGCCAAGGCTATTACTCCATCCCTTTTTTAATTCTTCACACCCACTCCAAGCCATGCCCTCAACCGAAGTCATCCTCAAAGACAACATTCCCCATCTCGGCGCCGAAGCCGACCTCGTCAAGGTCAAGCGTGGTTACGCCCGCAATTTTCTCATCCCCACCGGCAAAGCTTTGGAGGTCACCAAGACCAACCTCCGCCAGATTAATAATCTTAAGGCGAAACGCGCCGCCCGCGAAGCTGCCGAGTTAAACGAATCCGAGGATCTCGCCCGTCGCATCAATAAGCTGCGTCTCACTTTCCTGCTCGAAACCGGCGCCACCGGCAAAGCTTTCGGCTCCGTCACCGCCAAAGACATCGCAGATCGCCTCCTCGAAGAACTCGGCGAAAGCGTGGATCGCCATCGCCTCGATCTCGAACGTCCCATCAAGGAAACCGGCGATCTCGAAGTCACTATCAAATTGCACCACGACATCGTCGCCAAACTCAAGCTCACCATCAAGGCACCCGAAGTCCAGGCCGACGATGCAGTCGAAGACGGCGCCGGTGAAGCCCCGCGCAAACGTCCCGCACGCAAAACCAAGTAAGCCGGAATGCCCGAAGATTCATCAGCACCCGTGGGAGCTGAGAATCCCTCCACCGCTCGCAAAGCGAAGGGAACCGCCAAAAACAGCGGAAATAGTTATTCACAAAAACCGGAGGGTTATTTACCGGATACTCACCGCTCTCTTCCGCACAGTGCCGATGCCGAGCTGGGTGTTCTCTGCTCCATTTTCCTAAACCCACGGGAAGTTCTCGATCAGACAGTCCTCCTTTTAACCAAGGATCACTTCCACATCCCGGCCCACACCATCGTGTTCGAGCTGCTGCTCGATATGCAGGCTCGCGGCGTGGAGATCGACGCCATCACCATCACCCAGCTTCTCCGCGACCGGAAATTGCTCGATCAAATCGGCGGGGTGCCTTTTCTCAATAATCTCTTCACCTTCGTTCCCACGGCGGCAAACGTCTCTTATTACATCGAGATCGTCCGGGAAAAATACATCCTCCGCGAAATCATCAAGACCTGCACCGAATGCGTCGCCCAATCCTACGATCAACCCGGCGAGGTGAAGGATTTTCTAAACGAAGTCGAAAAAAAAGTGTTTGCCATCACCGATCAACGCGTTCAGAAACGCATTCCCGAGATGAAAAAAAACGTGATGGAAGCGCTCGTCGCCATCGAAAAACTTTACGAAAACCGGGGCAAAATCAACGGACTCACCACCGGTTTTATCGACTTCGATCAAATGACCGATGGTTTGCACGGCGCGGAAATGATCGTTATTGCCGCCCGCCCCAGCATGGGCAAGACGGCTTTTGCCATGAACATCGCCGAGCATGTCGCGCTCGTTGAAAAAAAGCCCGTCGCCGTTTTCAGTCTCGAAATGAGCGTCAGCCAGCTTACCCAGCGGCTTCTCGGCTCCATGGCCCGCGTCAACCTGCGCCGGGTGAGCAGCGGGATCGTTACCAACCGCGATTTTCCGGCTTTGACCAATGCCGCCGACCAGCTTTCCCAGGCCAAACTTTACATTGACGACAGTTCAGGACTCAGCATTGGCGATCTCCAGGCCATTTCCCGTCGGTTGAAAGCCCAGCACGACATCCAGTTGATCGTGATCGATTACCTTCAGCTTCTGCGCTCCACCAGTGCCAAGGCGAAGGATAATCGGCAGCAGGAAATTTCCGAAATCTCCAACGGCCTCAAAGCGCTCGCCAAGGAACTCAACGTCCCTGTGCTCGTGCTGGCCCAGCTCAATCGCGAGTCGGAAAAACGCAAGGGCAACAAACCTATGTTAAGCGATTTGCGCGAATCCGGCTCCATCGAGCAGGATGCCGACCTCGTTGGGTTGCTCATGCGTTCCGAATATTATGCCGATGGTGATGAAGATAAAAAAGCCAAGGAAGGTTTGGCCGAGTTAAACATCGCCAAACAACGTAACGGCCCGGTGGGCGACATTCCGCTCACCTTTTTGAAAGACTTCACCCGCTTCGAGACCCGCGCCCGCGAAAAAGTGGAGGA
>JBBRFA010000059.1:0-20494 GCA_038225185.1 Chthoniobacterales bacterium | reverse complement strand
GGGAAGATCGCCTCGCCAATTCCTTCCCACCGAGGCAATTGAATATTTTTGCAAGGCACTAGTATTGCGCCACAGCGCACGCCCGCCACGCTTCGTCGGCCTATTATAGAAGAACCACCGATCCGATTGTCGGAGCAGGCTTGCCAACCCTTGCTTGCATCGTTAATGAAGTCGTGAATCATGCCCACGAAGCCCGGCCGTCAGCTCACTCTCCACGACAAACTTTCACGTCTGAGCCCCCTCCAGGCTCGCAAACTCCTCGGGGAGCCCTCCGCTGCTTTGCTCCCAAAAGCTGGACGGGAGGAAATCGATCTTACTACGCAAGTGCTTTTCACCTTCGATCAGTTCCAAGTCGTCTTTCCTGTTCCGCACAATGCGGTGGTCACCATCGCTTTGCATTCCTCCTATCGGGATCGACTGCAAATCGTTTGCAGCCACGAAGGCGAGATCAGCGATTACTATCGGGCCGCAGCGATTTCCCTCATCTTGGAGGAAAAACTCGCGCTGGGCCTCGCCGCTGCGCCCGATGAAAACACGCCTTGGGAGTTAGTGCCGGAGGCAGATCTCAACGAGCGCGCCATCGCCGAACGTGTCAAACGCGCCGCCGAAGAGGCCATGAAAATCAAGCCGCACGATCCCAAAACGCCGTGGACCGACTTCGCCGTCACCAGCGCCCTGAGCGGACGGACCTATCGCGTCGCTCTTCGTGGGATGCAGCGTGGGCAAAGCTACTGCGCCTGCCCCGATTTCCGAAAAAACCGGCTCGGCCTCTGCAAACACGTCATTCAAGTGCAGGACTGGGTGAGGAAACGTTTCAAGCCCAAAGAACTCGCCACCCCCGCCAAGCCCCATCGCATCAGCATCTTTGCGCGTTACGACGGCGACCTGCGCCTCGGCATCGAGGCTCCCGCCGGACTTTGCGCCGCCACCCAGGCGATCGTGGCTCCGTGGCTCAACCGTTTTGCCCAGACCGATGCGGAAATGACCGGGCTTTTCGACATCGTGCGCCGCCTTTCCCAGAGCGACGACGATTACATCGTCTTTCCCGACGCCGAGGAAATCCTTAATAAAGCCGTCCATCGCCAGCGAATGGCGGAACTCGTGGCCGGCATTCGCAAAGACCCCGCCGGGCATCCCTTGAGAAAAACTCTCCTCGGCACAGAGCTGCTGCCCTATCAACTCGACGGCATCGCTTTTGCCGCCGGCGCCGGACGAGCTGTGCTGGCCGATGAGATGGGTCTCGGAAAAACCATCCAAGGCGTCGGCGTCGCCGAGTTGCTTGCCCGTCACGCTGGCGTGCGCCGTGTGCTCATCGTCTGCCCGGCCTCGCTCAAATCCCAATGGCGGGCCGAAATCTTGCGCTTCTGCGATCGCAGCGTGCAAATCGTCGCTGGCAAGACCGCCGAACGCGCCGTGCAGTATTCCAGCGAGGCGTTTTTCACCCTCGCCAACTACGAGCAAGTCTTGCGCGACTACCTCGACATCGAACGCACCCCGTGGGATCTCATCATCCTCGACGAAGCTCAACGCATTAAAAACTGGGAAGCCAAGACCAGCCGCATCATCAAAAGCCTGCGCTCCCCCTTCGCTCTCGTCCTCACTGGCACCCCGCTGGAAAACCGCCTCGATGACCTTTACAGCATCGTTGAATTTATCGACGACCGCCACCTCGGCCCCGCCTTTCGCTTCCTCCACGGCCACCGCATCGTGGACGAGCGCGGCAAAGTGCTCGGCTATAAAAACCTCGACGCCCTGCGCGAAACCCTCCGCCCCATCCTGCTCCGGCGCACCCGCGCGAGCATCCGGCTGGACCTGCCTCCGCGCAGCACCGAAGTCGTCAGAATCCCCTGCACCGAAGAGCAAAAACAACTTCACAGCGCACACATGCAGATCGTCCAAAGCATCACGCGCAAAGCCTTCATCAGCGAAATGGACCTCCTCCGTTTGCAAAAAGCCCTCCTCATGGCGCGCCTCTGCGCCGACAGCACAGCCCTCGTGGATAAACAACATCCGGGCTTCTCCAGCAAACTGGAGCGCCTCAACGAACTCCTCGAACAACTCATCCCCGAGACCGACCGAAAAATCATCCTCTTCAGCGAATGGACCGGGATGCTCAACCTCATCGAACCCCTCTTAAAAAGACTCAAGGCAAAGTTCGTTCGCCTCGATGGCCAGGTGCCCCAAAAACAGCGCAACGCCCTCGTTCATCAATTCCAGACCGACCCGGAATGCCGCTGCTTCCTCACCACCAACGCCGGCAGCACCGGCCTCAATCTTCAGGCCGCCGACACCGTCATCAATATTGACCTGCCATGGAATCCCGCCCTCCTCGAACAGCGCATCGCCCGAGCCCATCGCATGGGACAAAAGCGAAAAGTGCAAGTCTATCTGCTCGTCACCGAGGGCACGATTGAAGAAAATCTCCTCGCCACTCTCTCCGCGAAACACGAACTCGCCGCCGCTGTTCTCGACCCCGACAGCGACCTGAGCGAAGTCCAACTCGTCAGCGGGATGGACGAACTTAAGCGCCGTCTCGAAGTCCTCCTCGGAGCCAGGCCCGAGGGCGACCGGGACATCAGTCAGCAGCGCCAGATCGAAGCCGAGATCCTGCAAAGTGCCTCCGCGCGCAAAGCCCGCGTCGCCGAAGCCGGTGGACAACTCCTCACCGCAGCCGTGACGTTTCTCGGTCAGATCTTACCCGAAAATGTCGCCCCGGCCGATCCCTCCGTGGTCGAATCCGTGCGCGCCGCCCTCGCCGAATGCGCCGACACCCACGCCGATGGCACCGTTAGCCTCAACCTCAAGCTTGCCAACTCCGAGGCCCTCTCTCAAATGGCCAGCGCCCTTGCGCGGCTGCTTGCCAGATGAGATCGTCCGCCATCCCGGGCTGTGGGGCAAAAACTTTAGACGGTTGGCCAGGGATCGGACGTTATAAAAGCACCCAAATGTTCGATGCGAATGCGGCAAGGTCTTTTTCAAGCTGCTGAAAACGGTCGGCGATTGGGGGAGAAAGATAACGAGGCTCGAATCCTTATCGTGTGGGGCGCATCTCCGAAAGTTGCAAAAATCAGTTACACAGGAGCTGAAAAGGGTTGTTTTTTTCCGCGACGTCCAGGGCGAGCATGCGGGCCAGACCACGAGGAGACCAAAACTGGCCCCGACGAAAACCTCTCAGGCGCGAGCAAAGCCCAGGCGCATGGCTTGCTCTTGGATCCTGGCCCCGAGATCGACGACATTAGTATCGGGAGGGACAGCGACCACTTTTTTCCGATCAGCATACCTCGCCCGGAAGCGTTGGCCGCCCGGTCTCCGAGCCGGTAAATTACGGGGGTCAGTTTGCATCGAGCCAGATGTTCCCGGCAGCAAAGGCTTCGACCATGGCGGCGGCACGATCTTGCAGATTCTTGTCGGAAGAATTACTCGCGGCGGCCTCGCGGGCGCTCTCCATGGCTTTGTTGAAATCGCCCTTGGCTGCCAGCGCGGCGGCACGAGCTAAAAGGAGCTGCGGTCTGGAGTGCGGCAGAGTCTCCAGGCGTTCGCAACAGAGGAGGGCGAGAGTTGCGTCGCGAGCGGTCGGATTCGGAGCGGTCGAGAGAATCCAAGCAGCGTTTTCCAAAGCTTCGGCGTTGGCATCGTCCGGTTTCACCAAGGCTTTGATAAGATCCGCCCTGAGATTCCACTCTCTGGCACTTTTAAGGGCCGGGATGAATGTTCGCGCGAGGTCGGAGCGTTGGGTGGGAGTGGCATCCGGGAACACCGCAACAATCTGGGTAACAGCTTCCTGGTAGCGTTTTTGCGCAAAGAAAAGGTCTGCCAGTTCCACGCGGACGAGCGAACTTCCAGGCGCAGAATCCAGGATTTCCTTCAGGGTAAACTCGGCGGAGATTGGGTTACCCTCAACGAAGCGGACATAGCGGGCGAGGTGAAATTTTGCCTCGTTGATGCTTTGGTCAGGGGCGACCTGAAGCATGAGGACGGTCTGCTGAAGATTATTTGTGAGATCACTGGGCGGGAAAACGAGCGGCCGCGCCCAAGGCGGGATGACTTTATCAAAAAGCGCGCGCTTGCCGAACGATGTGTCGTAGGATTTACCCGGGACGGGCTCTGGATGGAGGATGCCAAAGAATGGTCCGATGAAGTTCTCCCAGGTTAGCAGGGAGACATGTGTGACCCCGTGTTTCTTTATTAACGCGAGTGCCTCATCGTCGCTTTGTGCGTTGAGTGCCGCCGCGGCATTTTTCAGGCCTTGCACATTCTCCCAGTAGAGCGTGCCTATGGTGCGGAAGCCTCCCAAACAAGAGAGGATGCAGGAGCTGTTGGGACTACTTAGCACTACCACCGGCTTATCGTTGGCACTGTCAAGAATTGCACGGGCCATCTGGCGGTGGAGCAGGGCGATCCCTTGTCCGGTAGAAATCGGAATGTCGGATTTCCCTTTTTGGAACTGTGTCCAAACGGTGGAGAAGCAGTTCTTAAAGGATGGCCCAATCAAGAGAAACGCGAACAATAAGAGAATGCCTGCAACGAGGGTGCGGTGGATCAACTGCCTTGGGACAATCCGCCAGATTTGCGGAATAACAATTCCGGCAAGCGCGATGTAGAGCGGGCCGGCCAGCATCCCCCAGCGGACCTGATAAAGCTGTAAGGCTGTGATAAGCATAATTGGTATGGACAAAAAGCAGAGAACCGCTTTTGTTCCGCCATCCACACGGCGGAGAAACAACAACCACGCCGAGGCCAATAGGAGAAGCGGAAACCAGCCGAAGGCTATCTGCCAGGTTAGTCCACCCAGTTCGATGCGCTTCAATAAGGGTAGAAGCTCGGCAATATTCTGGTGCAGGCGACCCATGAAAGGATCGTTAGGAATAAAGACAGCAGAACCGCCAATCAAGACGACCGCTGGCAGAATTATGCAGGCTGCCAGTGGCCAGAGAAGTTTTTTCCATGGGAACGCGCCTGTTCCACAAAGCCATTGTGCGAGGTTGGCGATGATCCATCCGCCGCCGAGCCAGGCCAAGGCATAAAATGGATGGTTGACCTCCATCCGCATGCCCATTTTGAAGGGAAAATACTCGAGCAAGAATAAAAACAGGCTACCTCCGCCACCCCACTTCGCCCACAGCTTCCAAAGGTCCGAGTGAAACGCAGTCTTGCCTGGAAGCCTAGCGAAGAAGAATGCCGCCACGAGAGTCGCCGCGCCTGTCGCGCCAAGAACGAGAGCCGTTGACATCGCGCTGATCCAGAGCCCTATCGCACCGCAAATCGCAGAAAAAATCATGCCTTGCCTCGCTTGCTTCAGCGAATGTGGAGGCACAAAGTCTGTGCCATCCGCTGCCTGCACCCAGCCTGCACCGGCCCAAGCGATGCCGAAGATCATGCCGAGAAGCGTAAACGCGATGAGGCCGTGGTGGTCGGGGTAGGCCGGCATAAAACCTTCGTAAAATGTCGGCACGGCGACCATGCCGATGGCGATCACGGTGCCGCAGAGCGGGCCAAAACGCCGGGCAGACAGGGTGGAGAAAATTCCAATCGCGAAAACGAGAAGAATCGGATTTGCCCAGATCGACATGCGGAAAATGCTGTTGCGTAGAGTGTCGCCAGCGAAGTGGCGGTAGATTTCTCCGAGGCCGCGAAGGTATAAGGCAAAGCCCGAATTCCAATGGACATCCCGACCATCCGGGGCGTTGTCGATATCCGTATGCCCGAGACGCCATTGGCCGTTTTTGCCGAGGTGTTCGGCATGGCGGTTCCACATGTAACCATCGAAAGCGATCTCCGCCAGAAACACGGGCATGCGTTTTTCCGCCGGGATACCTTTGTCCATGCTCTCGCAAAGCCGCACGGTGACGGTATCCACAAGATAAGCATGGCCGAGGACCCAGACGCAGCAAAGCAATACGACGAGAGCAAATCCTTGCCAGGCGAGAAGGGTGCGAGCGTTGGAAGGCGTGGCGGAGCCCACTGTGTTATCAGCCATTGCGTGGCGATTCTGGCGCACTTCGCCACCGGACGTCTGTGAGACCTTGGGGATCGGTTTTTTATTTTTAGAGGGTTTCGATGCCACGCGGATAGAGATAGCATCGCAAACCATGAAATCCTTTCACCGAAGTGTCCAGATAATTGATGGTCAGCAAACCATCGGGTTGCAAGTGATGTTGTCTTTCTCCCCAATCGTGGACCGTTTTCAGCAGTTTAAAAAGGCCATGCCGAATTCGCATCGAACATTTGGGAGTTTTTTTAACGTCCCAGCCCTGGCCAACCGGCTGGAGTTTTTCCCCCTCTGCCCGGATGGTGGACGAGCTCACCTGGCAAGCAGCCGCGCCAGGGCGCTGGCCATTTGCGAGAGGGCCCCGGCGGTCATGCACGGACTCGATTACGGTGGAGCAGACGTTTAAGTTTGCCAATTCCGCTGACGAGGCGAACTTCGCTTTGGTCGCTGTCGGGTGAGGCTCGAATCGTTATTTTGTGCGATCTGCGGGATTCATGGAGACTTATTAACTTAAGAAACAGCCAAAGTTTGCCATAAAAATTAGCTGCTGCGTGGGAAAGGTTTGCAGATGTCCCGGCGGACCATTAATCATTATTCCATGAGTCCTGTGATTTTTCATTACCACATTTTTAAGAATGCGGGCACCTCTTTCAACCACTCTTTGCAAGAGGCATTTGGACCCGATTTTTTAGAATACGACCCGCCGACCGGCTGCGAGGTTTTATCGTCGGAGGAAGTCACGGATTTTATTTTACGGCATCACCAGGTGAAGGCCGTTTCAAGTCATCAGGCTTGTTTTCCCATTCCGCAACCCGCCGGGCGGATGGTCCATACCACTCTCCTTCTTCGCGATCCCATCGCCCGGGTGCGCTCGATCTATTTATGGGAAAGAAACAAAAATATTGACACACCCGGCGCGGTCAAGGCGAAGGAATTGGACTTTAAAGAGTATGTTCACTGGCGGCTGAAGACCACGCCGACCATGCTCTGTAATTATCAGGTTCATTACTGTTCGCGAACCCAGGAGAATGCGCATAAAAATCTGCCGGGAGAGGCGGAATTCAAGCTCGCCTGCGCCAATCTCGACCGGGTGAGCGCGGTGGGAACAGTGGAGTCCTATCAGGCATGGCTTTCGCTGGTAAAAGCCGTCGTGCAGACCTCGTTTCCCGATTTGAATCTGATGGTCGCGAGAAAAAATGTGAGCGAAAAAAAAGCCTCGTCAGACAAACTTAACATCATTTCCAGATTGGTGGAGGATTTGGGGCACGATCTGGTCGCTCAACTTCTCGCGTCCAATCAGCTCGATATGCGCCTGCATCAAGTGGCCGAGGCCATTCTGCATCGCAAACGTGCGGAGTGGAACATCGACTCCACTTTGCAGACTACTTACGAGCAAGCGCTCCGACCTGCGGTTTTGCCAGAGGAAAAAAAGACCGTGAAAAATTTTTCATTTCTGCCGTTTTTAAAATTCAGAAAAAAGGAGCGCTAGATGGCCAGGGCGATCCTCCATATAGGCACAGAAAAAACGGGGACCACCTCGATTCAATCGTATCTGTATTCCAATAAAAAAACCCTGGCTGCAGGCGGCTACATCTATCCTAAAGCGGCAGGCGATCAGAATCATATCAAACTTGCCGTTTATGGGGCGGAAGACGGCAGGGTGGACGATTTGCGGCGTTCTCTTAATATTAGCAACCTGGCGGACTTGAAGAGTTTTCGACTCCATTTTGCGCAAAAATTGCAGGCCGAAATTCAATCGTCACCAAACTGTACCTTCATTTTCTCAAACGAGCACTGCCACAGCCGACTCACGGAATCCACCGAAATCGCCCGGCTGCACGGACTTCTGGCGCCATTGTTCGACTCAATGTTAGTCGTAGTTTATCTGCGCCGGCAGGATGAACTTGCGGTGAGCAAGTATTCCACGGTTTTGAAGGAGGGCGGCACCAAAAAGGACATCATCGACCCGCTGATGGCCTCCGATCCTTACTACGATTACAGCGCGCTGCTCAGCCGCTGGGCCGGAGTCTTTGGAAAGGATAACTTATCTGTGAATCTTTTCGAGAAAGGCAGCCTTTGCGGTGACTCGATCCTGGAGGATTTTTGTAAGAAGACCGGCGTGCCGCTTCTTGATCGATCAGACAATCGGAAGAACGAATCCCTCACGCCCCAGTATCAAGAATTTCTGAGGAAGATGAATGAAAAGCTACCGACGAATGTAGCCAGAACCGGGCTCGGGGAGACACTGACGAGAGTGGGCGGGGGAAAAGGGCGGCTTCCCTCCAGAAAAGACAGCCAGCACTTTTACGAGTTATTCCAGGAGTCGAATGAAAAAGTGCGGGCCGCTTTTTTTCCAGAACAAGCCACTCTTTTTAGCGAGGACTTTTCCCATTACCCGGAGGAAGAAACGCTATGCGAGCTCGGCCTGGAGGATGTTCTTGCGATCACTGCGCGAATGTGTCTGGACCAGCTAGAGGAAATCCGGCTGTTGCAGGCAGAGAATTGTTATCTGGGAGGCCGGGTCGATCACCTTCTCGGCAAACTGGAAGGCGCAGACCGAAAGTTTCGGATGGCCATCCAGCTTCAACCGCTCCAGGCAAAGACTTGGTATTTCCTAGCCCGGACTCTGCTGGAAACCGGGCGGTCTGGCGAGGCCCTGGAGGCAAATAAACGAGCACTGGAGCTGGATCCTGAGAATGAAATGTTTGCCCGGCTCGACGTCAAGCTGCGGAAACAGAATGCCAACAAGCCAAAAGGTTAGAACCTCGGAGCAATAGCTGGCTCAAGCCGAAGAATAACCGCCCGTTGGGAGTCCGAGGGTAGCCGGTTCCAATGCCAGCCACTGATCGCTGGCAGCGTTTCCACCCCGTCTTCCGAGGTTAACAAGGCGTAAACCGGTCGCCGTTTTTCGAGGTTGAACAACGCCAGGGTTTGCGCGCTGCCCGCATCATATTTCCAGAGCCTGGAATGATTGTATTCGTGCCTGCCATCGATTGGAGCGGCCATAAAGTCGGTCGGCAAAATGGCATTGAGATACACCGGGCTAATTCTGGAAAGAACCACTCCGGGGCTGCTTCCAAAGCGCTTCTGAAACTCAATCGCCGCACGATAGCTTGCTGGACTCATGCGGTCGTCCCGGTGCGGAATGATGCCGAGCGCGTAGGGTAGTTGCATCTGCCAGCGGCGTTGGGGGAAACCCGCCATGGAGGGAAACCCGGCAACTGCTCCCACCACCAAGAGAAAGACGAGGAGCGAACGGAATCGCTGTTGCCCGGCGATCCACCTGTTGACGGCTTGTTCCGCCGCCAGACCTGCGGGAACGGTTGCGAGCAGGAAGAGAGGGAGATAAATTCTGGAGTCCTGATAAAAATAAAACAGGGTTGGAAGAAGGAACGTCAGGAGGCCACCTCCGAGGCACAAAATCACTGGCCAGGGATGTCGTCTAGCCATTCCACAGAGGGCGAGAAGGACGAAAGCGGGAGTGAAATGAATCCCCGTGCCGTAGAGCTGTGCGAATCTGTAGCGGTCGGGGAATTGCGCAAATTCGCGACCGAGAAGTGCAAGCGATTCGGGTAAATAGTGCGCGGCAAAGGTGGTGCCGGTCGCGGTCATATCCGGAATCCAGAAGCTGTAACCGGTGGTGAAGGGATTTCCAAACTGCCACTGATTGAGGACGAGGGCCGGTGAGGCGCAGGCGAGAAAGACCAGGAGGACGGCTACGCAGTGCAGCCACCAGCGCCGCCAGTTTCCGCCAGAATCGAGGAAAACAGCGAGGGCGAGGGTGGGGGCGAAGAGGATTAGTTGATAGCGGACATTGAAGGCGAGACCAAGCCCGACCGCCGCGAGATACATCCACCGCGCCTGCCGATGTTTCCATCCTGAGTAAAGAGCAAGAAAGGCAAAAACCACGAAGGTCGCACCGCAAAGGTCGGCCATTGGCGAGCGGCTGTTTGTGATAAAGCCCGGAAGGGTGGCAAGGAGCAGAGCGCTAAATCCGCCAGCAAGTGGTTTTCCTTCACGCCAAAACCAGACAAAAATTCCGCAAAGCAAGAGGATGCCGAGAGTTTGGTTAGTGCGAAGTGGAGCAAGGATGGCATCGGCCTCCTTTAATGAGAATATCCAGGGTAGCTGGCAGACTGCAAACCCGGGAGGATAACGCGAGGGCAGTTTTTCACCGGCGATTTCCAATTGGGGCGGCATTCCCCGGGCCATTGCGCGGGCCATGGCAAAATACTCCACTGCGTCCGGACAAGGATGGAGTTCGAGATATTTCCCGCGCTGGTAATCCTTGCCAATGACGGTCCAGAAAAATAAAGACAGGGCCAGACCGAGAAGTAGCAGGGCGGTAAATGGGCGCGACGGAGGGAAAGCGAACTTTAGGGAGGGAACTGCTCCGGGCGAAGTCATTATCTGGAGGGAAGCAAATATTTCACGTCCTGCGCGACGACGGCTCTGGCTGCCGCGAGCGAAAAGTGTTTTGCGATGTAACTGCCGCCAGCGTTGCCCATTTTTGCCAGGCGAACCGGATCGGCATAGAGAGCGATGATGCTTTGCGCCATCGCCTCCGGGTCGTCCTGCACAATCGAGATTTCCTCCACGCCGGGCAGGCCTTCGGCGGCGATGCGTGTCATCACCGTTGGGACGTGATGATGCAGCGCTTCGATGACCTTTCCCTTGACACCGGCACCATAACGCAGCGGAATAACGGCCAGTCGCGCTTCGTGGTATTGGCTTGCAAGCTGCTCGTCGCTGATCCAACCGGTGACGATGACGCGTTCGGAGGCGCGGGCCTCGATCTTCTCGGTGGGATAACTGCCGACAATGACAAAGTGCGCCTCGGGAACGGCTTTTTCAATTTTCGGCCAGCAGTGGTCGAGGAACCAGAGCACAGCGTCCTCATTCGGGGAATGGCCGAAACCGCCGACAAAAAGCAGGTTGCGTCGCCTGGCCAGGTTGTCTTCATAGCGCCACAGATTCGGCTTCAAAATATTGAGCGGCAGGGTGCGGGCGTTTGCTTGGGGAAAGCGTTGCAGCACAATTTCGGTTTCAGAGGCCGAGGGATAATAAATGGCGTGGGCAAAACTAAAAATGGCATCCTCCAGTTTTGCCTCGCTTGCGGCACAAGCCGCATCCTCCGGGTTCTGGGTTAATTCAAAACGACGCTGGTTCCGGACGGAACCCAGATCGTGTCCATAAAAAAGGATTTTCGTTTCGATCATCTGACGAAATGTGTCCAGATAACGGGCGGTAATGTGGCTGCGATTGGTGAAGACAAAGGGGATGTCGCGCTGGTGCTCGATGAGCCAGGAACGCATGTTTTCTTTATACCAGGAACCGTGGAAAACTTCGACTCCCGCGTTTTCCAGCGTGGTGGTATAGGGTTCGCGAGGAAAAAAATCCGCCGGGATGAATTTGACTTTCATGCCCAGTTCTAAAAACATCTGGATGTAATTCCATGTGCTACGCGAACCCGCGTCCTCGTCGGGCGCGGGCACGTAATGATCGAGAACGACGACGGTGGGCCGGGAACGGGATCCCTCGCGGGCAACAAAGAGATTTTCATCTTTGGCAAAATGTTGACTTTCCAGAACGGGCAGCCATTTTTCGACAAATTGGGTGGCATTGAGGACTTGGTATTTCTTGACGCCATGGTTTTCGTCGGTGCCGTTGGATTTGCCCTCGAAATGTATGATTTCCGAAGCTGGCTGATAATAGATGCGACGGCCCGCAGCCCGCACTTTGAAGGCAAGATCGGTGTCCTCGTAATATGCCGGGCTGTAACGAGTGTCGAAGTTGCCCACCTCGCGTAGTAAATCCGTTGGAAGAATGATGCAGGCTCCCGAACAGTAATCTGTCTCTCTTAAAAAACGATATTCCGACTTCGACGGATCGTCGTTCCGCCCGTAGTTGCAGCCGCTGCCATCCCGCCAAATGATCCCGCCCGCTTCTTGCAGGGTGCCATCGGGGTAAAGCAATTTCGATCCCACCAAGCCCGCTTGCGGATGCGTCTGGAAAGTTTGCACCAATGAATCGAGCCAGCCAGGGAGGACATTGACATCGTTGTTTAGGAAAAGAGTGTATTTGCCCTGCGCCAAGGCCGCTCCCTTGTTGCAGCTCTTGACGAAGCCCAGATTTTGCTCATTTTTTACTACTTGAATGCCCTGGATCGTGGCCAGGAGAAGGTGGTTTTTTTCGTCGGAAGCATCGTCCACCACGATGACTTCGAAGGGTGTTTTTTCCCGGACATTTGAGAGCGAGCGGAGACAGCCAAAAGTGTAGCCGATTTGGTTATGAACCGGGATGACGATACTTACCAGTGGCTCCGTGCCGAGACTGAAATCGCGCATTTGCAACCACGGCGTGGCTGCGGTCGATTTGCCCAACAGCGACTTATCCACCCCCGCGAAATCGTAAATTTTAGCAAACTCCAAGTTTTGGAAAAAAACGCCGTGCTCGATCTCCTGGAGAATTTTTTGCAAAGTGTTTTCGGTATCCTTAATTAGAGTGAGATTTTCCGCTGATTTTCGCTGACGGATCTCGGCATCCTCCTGCAATCGGGAAATGGACGAGCGCAAGGGTTTGATCGAGCTGCGTTTAAAGCGGCTTCGCCATTGTTTGTAATGCCGTTGAGCTTTCCGTGCCGCAGAACTGAGCGGTATGGTTTTCAGCATCAAATCCATCCAATCCATGAGACGAAGTATCGTTTCCTCTTTTTTAAATAGACGATCGTTTAAAAGTTGGTTCTCGAATAATTCATCGAACTTGTTCCTCTTCCGGCGAATCGCGGGGCGCAACAAAGGCGTCAGCAACCTCAGGGTATCGCCAGCTTCTGCCGCGCGTGAGTGCAATTGGCCCATTGTCTCGTGGATGTCGTTCTCCAGCCGGCTCACCAGGCTTGCGAGAAGAATAAAACGATCATCTGGAGCGGCATTGTCGGTTTCCTCGCTAATTGCAAAAGTTTCATACTCCGAAAGGCATGGCTCAATTTTATTTTTGTCAGCGGCCAGCAAAAGATGCAAACGGGAATTTTCGCATTCCAAGGCCGCGATGCGCTGCTGCTGGGTGTCACCCTCGTTTTCGCCACTCGAATTTTCGACCAGGAAATGTTCCGGAAAGATGGAGGAACGAATTTCCGTCTCACTTGGACGACTCGAGATGGGGACGCCCAGAGCCTCAAGTTGATGGGCGAGGCGCCAGATGGCTTCCACTGGATGCGAGATCATTTCTGCATGGCTAATGAAAATCCGCTTCGCATCGCGCGTAAAGTTGAGAGCGTCCGCAGTGTAGCGTTGCCAAAGTTCCACGCCTGCTTCCAGCGGAATCTTGTCTTCTTTTTCCAGGGCGAGTGCGATCTCAAGCGGATCCCGCAAGACCACGATGTAGATGGGCAATTCAAAAAGATTTTGCCAGAGCGGCAAGGTGAGCGAAAGCCGGGCGTCCTCGATAAACCATGGGCGTTGCGTCTCCAATCGGCAAAGAATCGCGCGCGCCTGCGCCTGAAATTCGGTTCGAGAAAAATCGGAGACTTGATCGCACCGAAAGGGCAGCACATGGCTCCAAGTCGCTCCCTGCTGATTGAGCAGACGCTCGTTCAAATCCGCCACTTCATTTCGCTCCCTGCCCCCATTGGGGTCATCCGCTTGGGGTTGCTGGCCCGAATCCTCCAATCCACCAGACAATCCGATCATTTTTAATAACCTGGCCGTGATCGATATGCCAGAATGATGCATTCCGAGGACGATTATTTGCATGGCTGGATCAATCCCATAAATTATTATTCTTTAGATCGCGCAAAAGCGTCAATGTCATTTGTTAAAGGTTAGGAAACGTCACCCGCGACGACTTTGGTGAAGATCATCTTAAAGAAAAGACTTTTTACATTTTAAAAAATAATCCGAAGTTTTGCTGGTGCCAATTGGTAAACCAGCCTCTTTGCCTTGGTTTGGGAAGGGATATTTAATTTCAGATCAAAAAAACTCATGCTGCCGTCAAACATCTATTTATTATGTGATTTATCTTAAATGTCGATTTTTAAACGGAATCGGCTTTTAAGGTTTGAAAATCGCATCGCCAAAATGAGTGAAAGAACATCTGGCATATCCGGTTCTGCCAAAGCAGATTTATAAGTAATAGAAACCCAAATGACAAATAAGATTGATTGCCACCCCACCCGTTACGGGCCGATGCAGATAATCGCGAATGACCAAATTATTTGCGCTTCGATCCGCACTTATGGTGAATGGGCACAGGAGGAACTCGATATGTTGGGCAAAATCCTGCGCCTTGGGGACTATGTGTTGGATGTCGGAGCATTTATCGGCACTCACAGTCTCGCTTTCGCTCATTTTGTTGGAAAGGAAGGTCGGGTGGACTCTTTTGAGCCAAGACCTGAGCTTTTTGCCGTGCTCGAAGCCAATCTCAAAATACATAATTCTTGTCAGAATGTGGTCTTGCATCAATCTGCCGTGGGTGCGGAGCGTGGCCTCCTGATCGTTCCCTCTCTCGATCTTACCAAGCCGCTGAATTTTGGTGCCGAAATACTCACTGCACCAGTCAAGTCTCCCCAGTCCGTGGTCGAAGTCGATGTTATTCGAATTGACGACTTGCCCATCGTCAGGCTCGATTTTTTGAAGATTGACGTGGAAGGAGCGGAGGCTCAGGTATTGATCGGGGCGGCTGGCACCATCGAGCGATTTCAACCATTTATATTCGCGGAATGCAACAGCATTGCAGCCTCTTTGCCTGTTTTCAACCAGGCGCGCCAGAATGGTTTTAAAGTATGGGGGTGGATCAGCGATGCCTTCAACCCCAATAATTTTCTGGGTGTCGCCGAAAATATTTTTGGATCTGCCGCTGAATGTGGATTGTTGCTGGTCCCCGAACAGCGCAAGGAACATTTCGATAAAGAGGTGCGCCACATGATGTCTGGGGAAATTACCGATGCGGATGGGCTTGCTTTATTATTGCTCCACAAACCGCAGTATTCTGGTGAAATTCTGGCCGCCACCCCCGTTGCCCAACGGCTGGGGCTAGGTTATCCATCATCCCAAACCAGGCTTCTTGCTGAAAAAAAGCAAATATCGACCCTCGAAATGACACGACTACAGGCTCTGGACAATCTTTTAAATTTACAGAGCGAACATTCAAAACAACTGACGACTGAGATCGTCCGCCTGCAGGCACAAAGCGGTTTTCTGCACCAGCGAAACGCGGAGTTGCAACGTCTGAGGACTACTATCCATCATTTGAAAACAAACGTAAGACTGGAAAAGTCTGCTTCTGCACATCTGCAAGTTAAATTCGATTCCTCGGAAAAAAAGCGATTGACGCTAGAAAAAGTGGTGGCGTCAGCCAAAAATTGGCAGATGCGTTCCTGGTTTAAACGTGCATTTCACCGCTGGCGGATTCCCGGCACCGAAAAAAACCAAGTCGGTTTTTTTCGTAAACTCGAGCGTTCCTTACGGAGGCGGAGAAAATATTTTCACAAACCAACATTGGAAACTCCCCCAGTCCCGAACAAAAAGGTCCAGAAACCACAAGTCATTTCACAGAAAAAACTCATTGAAACAAAAGTGGTCGAAGTTGCATCCAACTACAAAAAAATCTTTGAAATATTAGATGTAACCACGAGTAAGGTAAACAAGCCGGAATCAGACCTACCAAGATTACCTTCGATAAACGAAACAGACATTTTGCAGGCTTTAGGCAAGCTATCTTTTAAAAATCTAGTTGTCTCGGTCAGTCACGACGATTATTTCATAAATTGCGGGGGTATTCAGGCCAGAATTTCCGACGAGGAGAAGCATTTTTTAAAAGAAGGGTGGGCATATTTTCATCTTTCACCGTCCAGTCATTCCAGATTCCTTGTCAAAGACTCAGCTTATTTTACTTATTCCCTGCGTTTAAATGGAACTGCATTGGGAACTGTTCTTGCCGACGATGTTGAAAAAGCTCTCCTAACCGTAAAAGCCGGACAGATCAACTTGCATTGTGTGCTGCATCATCTCATGGGACACAATCCTGCCAGGATATTGGCTTTGGCAAATCTTTGCGATTCTTCGCAGAGCATCGTCTGGATTCATGATTTTTTCACGCTTTGCCCAAGCTACACCCTACTGCGCAACGGTTTGTTTTTTTGCAATGCTCCCAGTCCAAAATCCGCTGGATGTAGCGTTTGTTGTTATGGCAATACTCGCGTTTCGCACTTGACTGATTTGGGGTATCTCTTCGAACAGATTAAGCCCAGGGTGATGGCACCATCAAAAGTAACGTTGGATTTGTGGCTGGAGAAATCGGAGCTTCCGCATACAAGTGCAGGTGTCCTGTCTTATGGGGAAATTCATTGGCAGGAAATAAACGCGAAGACTTATTCAGAACCTTTACGCATAGCCTTTGTCGGCTTGCCCCGACACCATAAGGGTTGGGAGGTTTTTCTGGAGCTGGCGAAACGTGCTGCCTCCGATGCAAGGTATCAATTTTATCAACTTGGATCACTTCCGCAACGGGACTCATCCACTATCCAACATATCCGGGTTAAGGTTGGGCCGGAGGATAGAAACGCGATGTCGGAGACGATCCGCCGGGAAAAAATCGATGTCGTCGTCAGTTGGTCCCTTTGGCCGGAGACATTTTGCCTGGCAGCGCACGAGGCCCTTGCCGGGGGGGCGTATGTCATCGCACGTAGAGAAGCAGGAAATGTCTGGCCAGGGATACTTGCCAGTAACGACAGACAGGGTTGCGTCTTGGACGAAGAAAATCAACTCTTTGACTTATTTGAAGGTGACGGTGTTTTCCAATGTTTGGAAACCGCAGATCGCAAGTATGGAGAGATCATGCTCAATGGCGGCACTGCAGTCTTATTATTGAAAGGCACTGCCATTCCAAACTAGCTTATGCCAAACAACCATTGCTTTACCAGCGCATCCTTTGCCTATCTCGACCGCGTGCGAGTCCTGGCCGAAACACTCAAAAAACATCAGCCGGACTGGACATTTTCGCTTTGTCTCTGCGACGAGGAGCCGGAGGGATACACTTTCGATATTGAAAATGAACCGATTGATCATGTGGTTCGTCTCACCGAATTAAATATTCCAAATTTAACGCAGTGGACTTTTTGCCACGACGTCATCGAGTTATGCACTGCGGTAAAGGGTGCCATGCTATGCCATCTTTTTCAACTTGGGGCAGAAAAAGTGATCTATCTGGATCCGGATGTAGCGGTGTTTGCCTCACTCGATCCCATTGTCAAAATTTTGGACGAGCATAGCATTGTGCTAACGCCTCATCAGCTTGAGCCGGACTCGGAGTTGCCTGCGATCATGGACAACGAGATTGGCTCCCTCAAACATGGCATTTTCAATCTTGGTTTCATCGCAGTGGCTAACAATAATACGGGCAGACGTTTTGCGGACTGGTGGAATATGCGGCTGATGCGTTTTTGCTGGGATGACATTCCTTCCGGTCTTTTTACGGACCAGCGATGGTGCGATTTGGTTCCTGTTTTTTTCCCAGATACACACATTTTGCGCGATCCGGGCTACAATGTTGCCAGTTGGAACCTAAGCAAAAGACCTATCACCACGGATCGCGAAGGCTGTATTTGGGCTGCAGATAAGATACTACGTTTTTTTCACTTTACCAAAGTTGGCTCCGTAGGCCGCATCATGTTGGAGCGATATTCAAATGGTCACCTGGAGATGCTGGAATTAATTCACTGGTATCTGCAAAGACTCAAAGCAAATCACAGCCCCGAGCTGCCAAAAAATTGGTGGGCATTTGCCAAGTATGACGACGATACGCCCATCCCTAAAAGCCACCGCATCAGCTACCGAAAACGGCCTGAACTCATGGCGCGATTTACCGACCCTTTTGCCACGGGAGTCCATTCATTAGAAGCCCATCTGTCAGATCAGGAAAAATAAAATTTAACTTAAGACGCCCTCCACCACATCGGTTCTGCTGGATGTTATTCCGGCTGGCCTTTCGCCGTTTCCAAGTTTTTTGCCCTTATCAAAGGGCGCACAGCGGCAGATAACCCATCGGATACAATTTGTTTTGCGCCCTCGTCGAAAAACCTTTGATCCTAAACTTTTGTAACGCAATTTACTTGTGATTAAGTTACATCACGCTAAAGTTCCGCCATGATCGACACCCAACGCATCCCCGTCACGGTTCTTACTGGTTTTCTTGGTTCCGGGAAAACGACTTTGCTCAATCACATCCTCACCGCGCAGCATGGGAAACGCATCGCGGTGATCGAGAATGAATTTGGCGAAATCGGGATCGACAACGAGCTGGTGGTCAATGCCGAGGAAGAGATTTTTGAGATGAACAATGGCTGCATCTGTTGCACGGTGCGCGGCGATCTTATCCGTATTCTCGGTAATTTAATGAAACGTAAAAATCGTTTCGACGCGATCATTATTGAGACGACCGGGCTGGCTGATCCAGCACCCGTGGCGCAGACTTTTTTCGTGGACGACGAGATGAAGGAATATTTTTCGCTGGATGCGATTGTGACGGTGGTGGATGCAAAACACGTCCTGCAACACATCGATACGAGCAGCGAATGCATGGAGCAGATCGCGTTTGCCGATGTGGTTTTACTTAATAAAACCGATCTCGTGACGCCGCAGGAAGTGGAGGACCTGGAAAAACGAATCCGCTCGATGAACGTCACGACCAAGCTTTATCGCACTGAAAACGCGGTGATCGATCTGGATAAAATTCTTAACGTTCGCGCTTTTGATCTTGGCACAAAACTGGAATATGACGCCGATTTTTTAAAAGAGGAAGTGCCTTACGAATGGGCTGGGCTGGTTGAATTTGCACCGGGCGACCATATCTTTCATTTCGAGGCAGGGCCGGATGCGACCCTGGATTTTCTGGTTCTTCGGGCGGACGATCTGGTGTCTTCGGGTAAAAAAGCAATCCTGGCTTTCTCAGATTTTGCGGAGGTTTTGCAGCCGGGCGAAAAGTTTCCGACCGATGCGGGTTTACTCACGCTTACGCTTGGCGAGAGTGGCGGGGATTTTGTTTTGCAAGTCGCAGAGGCAGGCAAATACGCGGTTTTCACCCAGCACGGTCCATCTGAGTTTGCCATGACGCTGGCCGGGCCAAACGGTGCGGTGGAGCCATTGGAGGAAGTGGAATTTGCCCACAGCCACACCCACGATCAAAGCGTGACTTCGGTCGGACTGACTTCCGAGCAACCGATGAATCCGAAGGCGTTCGACACCTGGATGGGCGGACTTTTACGAAACAAGGGGGTGGATATTTTCCGGATGAAAGGGCTGGTTAATCTGGCGGGAATTGAAAAGCGCTTTGTCTTTCAAGGCGTCCACATGCTTTTCGATGGCAAAGCGGATCGTCCCTGGAAAGAGGGCGAAAAGCGGGAGACCAAGCTCGTTTTTATTGGCCGCAATCTGGACCGTGCCGAATTGCAGGAAGGCTTTAACCTCTGCATCGCTTAGTGGTTTTGGATCAAAAAATTTCGGGGGATTCACGTAGATTTACGCAGATTGGAAACAGGACTGATACCAAACACCTGCTCAAATCTGTGAATCGAAGATAGCCAATTTTTTTAAACTTATTTGTCAGCTCTGCGGAGGCTTTTTTTATGAAAACTTTTAGTGCTCATCTCGATGATGCGGTCTGCTGTCTGGCTTGGAATGCCGATGACTCGCTTTTGATCGCTGGCTCGGCCAGTGGCGCCGTAACGTTGTTTAGATTTACCAGCGACGGCCCAACCCAAACATGGCTTGCGCATCCCATGGGGTTACTTGCGCTGGCGGTGGCGGGCGATCATTTGGCGACGGCAGGACAGGATGGCACCGCCAAAATCTGGTCGCTTGCGACGGGTGAACTGCGGCACACACTCGCTGCGGGAAAAGGTTGGGTGGAACATTTGGCGTTTTCGCCGGATGGCCTTTTGCTCGCGACCACTTGCGGCAAAGGGTTGAAAATCTGGGACCTCAGGGATAAGGGCGGCGCATTGCTCCACGAGTATGCCGCTCACGATAGCACCTTGACCGGGCTATCCTGGCGTCCCGACAGTCGCGGGGTGGCGGTGTCCTTTTATGGGCACGTCCGGTTGTATCGATTCCCCGATTTGGAGCCTTACGAAGATTTGACCTGGAAAGGCTCGTTCATCTCGCTGGCCTGGAGTCCAAACGCGCGCTACGTTGCGGCAGGCACACAGGAGGCAAGCGTGAATTTCTGGCGTCTGCCTTATCGTCAGGGGGACGAATTGGACATGACTGGCTACGCAACCAAAGTCCGGGAGTTGGCCTGGGATCCGGAAAGCCGCTATCTGGCCACAGGCGGAGGGGAAAAAATCACGATTTGGGATGTTTCTGGCAAAGGTCCCTCAGGCACGCGCCCCGCCGAGTTATGCACTCATCTAGGTCGCGTGAGCGCGCTGGCGTGGCAGGCCGCTGGCCCGTTGCTCGCCTCCGGCGACGCGGACGGCCTGGCCCTGATCTGGCATCCGGCAAAGACAAAGCG
>JBBRFA010000058.1:0-20516 GCA_038225185.1 Chthoniobacterales bacterium | reverse complement strand
TCTCGCAGGCTCGAACCTTGCATCGCGCTCTATTTTCTTTGCGCGGGTGACCAGGGTAATTGATCCGCTTTACACTGGCTCGCCGACCAAATCATAGACCTGGGTGCCGGTGATGCGGACTTCGATCATGGCTCCCACTTCGGCGGGTTGCGTCAAAATAATCCGGGCATCGACATCGGGCGCGTCGGCTTCGCTCCGGGCAACCAGGGGGCTGTCCACGATGGCGCGAACGGTGCGGCCAATCTGGCGGGTGGCGATTTCTCCCGCGATGCGTTGTTGTAATTTCATGGCGCGCCGATAACGCGACTGGCGGGTTTTTAAGGGGATTTGATTTTCCATTTTGGCGGCACGCGAGCCTTCCTCTTGCGAATAGGTAAAGATGCCGAGGCGCTCGAAACGGGTGACGGCGATAAAGTCGAGCAAGGTTTGAAAATGTTCCTCGGTTTCGCCCGGGAACCCGACGATGAAAGTGGTGCGAATGGCGATGCCGGGGATGCCAGCCCGGATGCGGGCGATGAGGTCGATGATGTGCTGGCTGGAGGTCTCGCGGCGCATGGTGAGTAACATGGCGTCGTGGATATGTTGCAACGGCATGTCGATGTAACGAGCGATCTTCGTGCTGCGAGCGATGGCGGCAATGAGTTCGTCGCTCCAATGGGCGGGATGGGTATAAAGTAGGCGCACCCAAAATTGACCGGGGATTTTTTCGATTTCTTCGAGCAAATGCACCAGCGAAGTGCCCCGGGAGGAATCGACAGGCTGGGTGGGGCCGGCTTTTTTTTCCCACAAATCCATGCCGTAGTAGGTGGTGTCCTGGCTGATGAGGTTGAACTCACGCACGCCCTCGGCAACGAGGTTGCTGATCTCGGTGACGACGCTATGAATGGAGCGGCTGCGATGACGCCCGCGCATCTGCGGGATGACGCAAAAACTGCAGGGATGATTGCAGCCCTCGGCGATTTTTACGTAGGCGGAATGGCTCGGGGTAAGGCGGAAACGCGGGGTGTCGTAATCGGGAATGTAAACCGGTTTGCGGGTGACGAGATCGAGCGGATTCCAGCTTTCGGTGACGAGGGCGGACGGCGACGGAAGGCTGGGCAATGGGGCAGGACGGTTGAGCACTTGGGAGACGATGTCGCCGGCTTGAGCGACTTGATCGAGTCCCATGAAGGCATCGACCTCGGGGATTTCGGCGGCGAGTTCCTTGGAAAAACGTTGGGCCATGCAGCCGCTGACGATGAGTTTCTGGCCGGTTTTTTTGCGCAGGCCACGTTGTTGATGCGCTTCGAGAATGGCTTCGATGGATTCTTCCTTGGCGGAGTCGATGAAAGAGCAGGTATTGACGATGAGCACGTCGGCATCGTCGGCGTCGGAGGTGATTTCCATGCCATGGGCGAGAATGTTGCCGAGCATGATTTCGGCATCGACCAGGTTTTTGGCGCAGCCGAGGGAGATCATGCCGACCTTGGGCACGGTGGTGGAAAGAGGAGCATTCATGGAATCGAAGTGGGATAGATAGCGCAAAAAGAGGTGGGAGACAACTGGGGAGGTGAATGGCGGGTCATCCGTGAGGCTAGGTGGTTTTGAGGACGGCTTCGATCACTTGATCGACTGCGACAGCTTTCATGCAGCGAAAATCGATTGGGCAAACGCGGAGAAAGCAGGGGCTGCATTCGACTTGCTGGCGGATGACCTGGTGGTTGAGGCCAAGCGGACCGGTGAGGATGGGTTCGGTGGATCCAAAAACGGAAATGGTCGGCACACCGAGCAGGGCGGCGAGGTGCATGGTGCCGGTGTCGTTGGTTAGCAGGGCGGAACATTCGCGCAGGGTGGCGATGAGTTGGGCGAGGGAGGTTTTGCCGGCAAGACTGCGGGCGGCGGGGCCGATCTGGCGGGCGAGTTCCTCGGCCAGGGGTGCGTCCCCGGCAGTGCCGAGGATGAGCCATTCGCAGTGGCGACGCTGGGCGACGGCGTGGGCGACGGCTGCAAAACGCTCCGGCAGCCAGCGTTTGGCCGGGCCGTATTCCGCGCCGGGACAGAGTGCCAAACGCAAGGGCGGATAAGGTTTGTGCGCTGGAAAAGTGGGGAAAACCCCTTGGGAAAGATCGGCTCCCAAAGTTTCCGCAAGACGCAGGTAATGGAGGCTTTGGTGTTCGGCCGGGCCGGGTTTTTTGGGATCGCGAATAATTTGATTGAGCAAATGGCGGCGTCCCTGCCGATCGAAGCCAACGCGTCGCGGAATGCCAGCGAGAAAAAGCTCGAGAGTGGTGCGCACGGAATTGGGCAGGAGGATGCCGGCGTCGAATTTCAGGATTCGTAACCTGGCTGCGACTCCAAAAACGGTTTCTCCCGGTTTAATGCCGATGACGTGATCGACTTCGGGAATGAGCTGCCAGAGATCGACGAGTTTTTGCGGGCAGAGAATGGTGAGATGCAGGTCGGGGCGTCCGTATTTAATGGCGCGAACGGCGGGAACAGTCATCACGGCATCACCCAGCCAGTTGCTCGAACGCACGACCACGCGAAAAGGCTGGAGGTTGGCGGCCTGGAGTTCGGGAGGAAGAAAAATGCCGCGCCGATAGCGTTTGGTGTTGGCAAGAAGAAATTCGGGCGACGGGGTCTTCCAGCGTTCATGCACCCAGAACCATTCGTGGGGGGTGCGTCGAATTTGTTTTTCCAAAATCCGATTTAACCCGGCGGTGGTGGCTTCGACCGTGCGTTTTTCATCGGGTAAAGGCGGCTCGATGACCCATTTCCAGCGGGCGATACCGGTGGTCTGGATGGCGATGGGCACGAGGGCGGCACCCGAGCGGGCAGCCATAAGGGAAATGAGAGGTGTGGTGGAGGCCAGGCGATTGAAAAACGGGGTCCAGACTCCGCCATCTCCTGCGTGTTGATCGATGAGGACTCCGGTGACGCAACCTTCGCGGAGCGCTTTGATCGCATCGCCAAAGCCTTCCTTGCGTTCGAGGAGTTGCAGTCCGAAACGAGCCCGCTGGGCGCGCACGTAGGCGTCGATGTGCGGGTTGGCGATTTTTTGATAGACGACCTGGAAGCGCACCCCGGGGAAATGCACGATGGCGAGGGCGGCTATCTCCCAGTTACCCAGGTGATTGCAGACCATGAGAATACCGCGTTTTGCGGTGATGAGCCGGGTAACGTGGTCGGCACCCTCGATGTCGAGGCGGGCGCGAAGTTCCTCCTGGGAAAGGGTGCCGAGCTTGGGGATGACGAGGAGATTGGCGGCGAGATTGCGAAAATGAGCGCGGGCCAGACGGGAGATTTCGCGGGGGTTTTTTTCCTTCCCGAATGCAATGTTAAGATTGTGGAGGGCCAGGCGGCGATAGGGAATAAAAAGCCAGTGAGCCATTTCGCCAAAAAATGAGCCGAGGCGGAAGGTGAGCTCGATGGGGAGACGTTCGAGCACGAAGATCAAGGCTCGAAACAACCAGAAAACGAACAGATCCATGGCCGGTTAACGATCCTTTCGGTAGATCGTGCGCAGAGGATGCTCGTCGAGCACGTTGGATTGGATGCCGCCCCATTTGTTAGCGTCGTAAAGCTGGATGCCGACATAGTAATAAAGGGGGCAGATGGGGCTTTCCACGGAGACTAACAAGTTTTCGGCCTGACGAAAGATTTCGGCGCGTTTTTCGGGGTCGAGTTCGCGGGCGGCGGCGGCGATCCAGGCATCGTATTGTGGATTGGACCAGCCGGTGCGGTTGTTACCGCCGTCGGTGACGAACATGTCGAGAAAGGTGTTGGCGTCGTTATAATCCCCCACCCAACTGCTGCGGCTAAAATCGTAGTCGAGCTGGTTTTGGGAGTTGAGAAAGACTTTCCATTCCTGACGTTTAAGATCGACGGAGATGCCAAGTTCGCGCTTGAACATGGCCTGGAGTTCGACGGCGATGTTTTCGTTAAGTTTTTTATCATCAAACAAGTATTCGACGCGAGGAAAGCCCTGTCCTCCCGGATAACCGGCCTCGGCGAGAAGTTTGCGGGCTTTTTCTGGATCGCGCGCGTAGCCCGGTGGCGAGGTGTAGCCGGCGGTGTTGGGCGGCACAAAACTGGTCGCAGGCACTTCCCCGGCGCGGGTGATTTTGTTGACGATGAGATCTTTATCGATGACCAGGCTAAAAGCCCGGCGCACGCGCGCGTCGTTAAAGGGAGGGCGCGTCGTATTAAAGCGAACAAAATAACTCCCAAGGAAGGGAGCGGCATGAAAATCGGGCATGTTTTTTAACTCCGACATGAGCGCGGGCGGGGTGAGTCCTTTATCCATTAACAGATCGGCGACTCCCGATTTATAGAAGTTATAGGCGGTCATCGAATTTTCGATTGGAAGCACCTGGATGGAGTTGAGGCGAATGTTGGCCGCGTTCCAATAAGAAGGATTTTTTTCGAGCCGAATGTGGTCGTTGAGTCGCCAGGCGGCGAGGGTAAAGGCGCCGTTGGTGACGATCCTGCCAGGCTTGATCCAATCGTCACCGTGTTTGGCCACGACATCGACGCGCACCGGAAGCAAGGTGCAAAAACTGCACAAGCCGATGAAAAAAGGGGTCGGATTTTCCAAGGTAACGACCAGGGTGCGCTCATCGACGGCTTTCACACCGACCTGGGAGAAATCTGTGATTTTACCTTCGTTATAGGCGAGGCCATTTTTGAGATAGTGAAGTTGATAGGCATATTCGGCGGCCTGGGCGGGATCGAGGACTCGTTGCCATGAGGCGACAAAATCGTGGGCGGTAACGGGTTTGCCATCGGTCCAGCGCGCTTCGGGACGAAGATGAAAAGTATAGACGAGCCCGTCGGCAGAGATTTCCCAGTGGCTGGCCACACCAGGTTGAGGCTGGCCATCGGCGCCGTATGCCGTAAGCCCCTCGAACAAGGCATAGGCGATGCGACCTTCCAATTGGCCGGTGATGACGGCAGGGTCGAGCGATTCGGGCTCGGCTCCGTTGAGAAAAGTAAGATCTGCCCGCGATGATCGGGGCGAACAACCGGACAGAGCACCCAAAAAGAGGACACAAAGAAAACAAACCAACCAAAAAGGGCGGTGCATCCCAGTGCTTTTGGGAGGGGTTTGTAAGGTGGGTGGCCCCATCACCGGGTAAAGATCGATTATTGTGGCGATACAGCGGATTCCGCGGGAACAGATTCGGAAGCGGGCGTTTCGGTGGAAACCGCGGCAGGCGAGGCTGCCGCGTTTGCTGGAGCCGGAGTGGTGGTGCCGCTGACAGCAGGTTTTTTTGCGGCATCGGCGGTGATGGATTCGATCACCTTGGAGTCGCGGGTGGAAGATTTGGAGTAAAGAATGGTCAGCAGGAGGGACACGGCAAAGAAGGCTCCCCCGAGGTAAACGGTGAATTTTTGGAGGACGCTGGTGGTTTGTGCCCCGAAGAGATCCTGGGTCATACCGCCACCGAAGGAAGCACCGAGCCCCTCGCTTTTGGGGCGTTGCATAAGGACGAGGAGAACCAGCAGAATGGAGGCGATGACAAGAACGCCGAGCAGGAGATAGATGAAAAGGTTATACATGAGTTGAAGGGTGGATTGTAACCTTGGTTGGGCTTTTGTAAAGCGATCCTGTTGCTGACGGCAGTTTTGAAACAATCAAACTCCTGCCCCTTTCAAGGGAGCTCTCTCCCAAGCTAAAATCAAAACTTATCCAGACATCCGCAACATCTTCACGGCGAGTGGGTTCTAATTATATAATTTAATACGAGGTCAGATTATGGCTTTTACCCGGCAAAGTTAATTTGTGCTGATAGAGGGGGTCCACTTGCTGCTTTTTAAGGATGGACAAAATTTCGCGCCACACTCCCACGAGACCAACTGGACAAGAAGGCAAATCGTGACGTATCACCTGATGTAATTTACCAAGATTATAACACGGCACAGCAGCATACATGTGATGTTCGGTATGATAATTCATTTGCCAGTAGAGTAAGCGGACGATTGGATTCAACGTAAAAGTGCGGCAGCAAAGCCGGAAATCCGAAACATTATCTTGAAGACCGACGTGCTGGGTGTTGTTGCAAAGGAAAAACAGCCATCCTCCATAAAAGGGTGCCAGGGTAACTAAAACCACCAGAATCCAATTTCCAGTTGCGATCGATAGGGCAGCGATGAGTGCATGCCCAAAAAGAAGAACCCGAGCCCACCGAACTGGCACGCCCCGCGCAGCATCGTCATCTTGAGGATAAAGCGTTAATTCCCATTCCCCGACGAATTTTCCCCTGGCTATCCGGATCGTTGTCGCAAGAGTTTTCCAGAATTGAACTGGATCAATGAAACCAACCATGAAAAAGTGGCGGATCATCAACCGGACTGGGAGCACAACCTCAAGATCGTCCGGCGGATGGAGAGTGTAGCGATGATGTCGGGTATGGCTAGTATTGAAAGTCTCGTGATTGATCCAGCCCAAAAATGCAAGCAGATGGCAAAAAAACCGGTTCAGTTGCCTGGTTTTAAAAACTGTTCCGTGCCCAAGTTCATGCACGCCATTGATCATGAACGCCGTCACCATTCCATGCAAAAAAACACAACCCACCGTCACCAGCCACGAGAAATTCCAGAACGAGTAAAAGGCCAAACCTCCCGTGGTGGCCAGAAAGCCGAGATAGCCAAAAGTTTGCGCGGCTCCCTTTAAATCGCTCTTTTGATGCAGAGCTTTAAAATCTTCTTTTGGCACCTTTGAACGATACCAATCAATGGCAGGTGTTTTACGTTCTTTCACCGTGAAGTCAGCAAGGGATTCGGGTTCCGGGCCAAGCGTTGAGATAGTATCCATCTGATAATATTACAGAAGATTTTCAAAGTTGCTTTCAATCTTGTAGTGCAATACAAAATTGAACATGAAAGAAAATCGTCGTGTCTTTGCCAAACCAAGAATTGTTATGCGTCCGCCAAGCCTGCGGCCAATGATGGTGCAACTCGGCCGCTATAATTACAGTTCTGCGCGGTCCGGCTTGCTCGAGCACAGGCATCGCAGTTGCATCGAGATTTGTTTTTTGGTCAAGGGCCGCCAGACTTATCGAGTCGGACGGGAACTCTATTCATTACGCGGAGGAGATGTGTTTGTCACGTTTCCAAACGAGATTCACAGCACGGGGGGAATGCCAGAAGAGAAGGGTATTCTTTATTGGATGATCCTGGCGACTCCACAAAAAGGGGAAAAGTTTGCTGGATTGAATTGCACCGGGAGCAACGCACTCGTCGAAGGATTATCCAACTTGAAAAAACGCCATTTCCGTGGGTCACAAAAAATGAAAGAGCATCTCGACACTTTTACACAAATCTATCACGAGCCCAAGGCGCTCCTGCGGGAATGCGCTCTGGCCAATCAAATGATCGCGTTTCTGCTAGAAGTCCATTATTGCGTCGAATTCGAGGCACATGGCCGTCCCGTCCAGACTCTCGATACCGTGCTCGATTACATTCAAAAACATTCTGGCGAGGAACTTGGGATTTCCAAGCTTGCGAAGCTGGCCAGATTGTCCGAAGCCCGGTTTAAGGCCCGTTTCCGACAGGAAACCGGGATTCCTCCAGGGGAATTTGTTCTCCGGGTTAGAATCGAAGAAGCCAAACGCTTGCTTTTGGAGAGGAAAAAATCAATTACCGATATCGCCTTCGACCTTGGCTTCTCGACTTCCCAATACTTCGCCACCGTCTTCCGTCGATTCACAGGAATGACTCCTAAATGTTATCAGCAAACGCCAAAACCTTGAATGGTGGCACCCTTTATTCTTCGGTGCCGAGGGTGCCGGGGAACGCCGCGCTCATCCACAAGAATCAGTGTGGGTGGTCTTCGCCACGGCATCGAGCAAGCTGCTTTAAAAAACATAGACTTCATAGCCAGGTCCTTGACGACATCTTATAAATAGGCCGTCCAATCGGCAAAACCCGGGCACTCAGCGAGAACCTTAGGAACATCGTAGCTTCCAAGAATGGATATAAGAAAGAGACGTTACCTGGCCGTGAGGATGATTTTTTGGTTGATAAAAGCGAACCTAACGCCTTGCTAGAAAAGCCTTAACATTTTGCTTGCATACCTAAAAAAAGTGTCTAAACTTAGCAGCATGCCCAAAAAAGCACCTAAAAAAGTCGTTACGAAAGCCTCCCCCAAGGCTGCCGTCAAACCAGCAGTGAAAGCCGTCAAACCTCTAAAAGCAGCAAAAGCCGCTCCTGCCAAGGCAATCAAAGCCGTTAGCAAGGTTGCTCCCAAAGCCGCCCCTAAAGCCGAGCCAAAAGCAGCCCCAAAAGCAGCCCTTAAAGCCGCTCCCAAAGCAGTCAAACCTGCGGCCAAGAAGGGTCGCGGTCGTGTTACCTCTCCTAGCGGTCCTCTTTCGACCGCTGTGGTTAGCGTTCTCAAGCGTGTCAAACGCCCTTTGCGAGCCGGCGAAATCACCGAGGCCTTGTTGAAGAAAAATTACATCTTCACCCATCCAGATCCAAAACGGATTCTATCCATCCGGATCTACAAACTCAAAGGTGTCAAACAAACCGGCCCCGGTTTGTTCACTGCTGAATAACTCATCACCCCAACCATTAACTCTCTTGGAGCGGCCCGAAAACTCGGGCCGCTCTTTTTTTAGCCCGCCCGCCTGCGCCTGCGCCGGCGTCCCCGGTCCCCGGTGCGAAAAGCACCATTTCGTGCTTGCGACTATCAAATGACTCCCGGCAAGGTGGGGACATGGTCGGCAAACTTCTCGGTCCAGAAATTCGCGAAATGATTTCCCAACGGGATTTCACTTCGTTGCGTTCTGTTTTTACCGATTGGTCGATCCCCGATCTGGCGGAAGTGCTGTCCGACCTCGAAGTGGAGGAACAGGTGATTTTTTTCCGCGTATTGCCGCATACCACGGCGGCGGAAACCTTTGAGTATCTCGATGTGGAGACGCAGACCGACCTGCTGCATGCCATGGGACAGGAACAAGTGGTGGGAATATTAAACGAAATGTCGGCGGATGATCGCACCGCTCTGCTCGAAGAACTCCCGGCCAACGTGGTTTCGCAACTGTTGCGGTTGCTAACTCCCGAGGAAAGAACCGTTGCCCAGACGCTGCTTAATTACCCGGAGGAAAGTGTTGGACGCCTGATGACGCCGGATTTTATCGCGGTGCCCGAGGATTGGACTGTCTCCGAAGTGCTCGATTATATTCGCAAACATGGTCACGCCAGCGAGACGCTTAACGTGATCTACGTGGTCGATGCCATGGGTAATCTGGTAAACGATGTGAGGATTTCCGAATTTTTGATCAAACCAATCCATTCCGTGGTGGGAAATCTGCAAGGGCACCAGATTACACCGCTCAAAGTGACCGATCTACAAAACCACGCGGTGATGCAATTTAAAAAATATGATCGGTCCGCCCTGCCGGTGGTGGATTCGGAGGATAAATTGGTCGGCATCGTGACCGTGGACGACATCCTCGACGTGGTCGAGGAGCAAAACACCGAGGACATCCAAAAACTCGGCGGGATGCAGGCTCTCGACGATCCCTATCTGGATGTAAGTCTTCTGGCAATGGTTAGAAAACGCGCCGTGTGGCTGATGGTGCTGTTTCTGGGGCAGACCGTGACCGCCTCCATCATGGGCTACTATGAAAAGGAAATTAGCACCGCCGTCGTGCTGGCTTTGTTTGTGCCCTTGATTATTTCCAGCGGCGGCAATTCGGGTTCGCAAGCCACCACATTGGTCATTCGCGCGATGGCATTGGGGGAAGTAACCCTGGACGATTGGTGGCAGGTGATGAAGCGGGAAATCCAGGCAGGGATCTGTCTCGGGGCATTGCTGGGCGCGCTGGGATTATTGCGTATTACAGTATGGTCGGCTTTTTCGTCGGAATACGGTGAACATTGGTTTCTCGTGGGACTGACGATTACTTTTGCCCTGCTCGGGGTGGTGATCTGGGGAACGCTCTGCGGTGCGATGCTCCCTTTTCTACTCAAAAAAATGGGACTCGATCCCGCCACGTCATCCGCACCGTTCGTTGCCACGCTGGTCGATGTGACTGGGTTGGTGATTTATTTCAGCGTAGCGATTCTTCTTCTGCGGGGAACGTTGCTGTGAGCAGGGGTCGAATATGAGGTTGGGATTTTTTCGGTATTTGCTCCAGCACTTTTCGCCAGTGGACGCCATCCGACTGCTGCGGGAAGCGCGCCGTCCTTTGCAGCATGACGGGAGTATTCTGCGGGTGATCTATCGCGGCGAGGGGCGGCAGGCGACACTGGAATTGCGGCGTGGCACGACGGATTTAAATGTTTTTTTCGAGGTGTTTTACCAGCGAGTCTATGAGATGAACAATGCGGCAGAGCCTGCTGTGGTGGTGGATTTGGGGGCCAACATTGGGATGGCCAGCCTGTGGTTTGCCGGTCGTTATCCGGGGGTAAAAATTTTTGCCTTCGAACCCGTGTCGTCGAATGCTGCGGCGGCTAGGCGTCATCTGCACGGCAACGGCCTCTCCCAAGTAAGCCTGTTTGAAGAGGCGGCAGGGGATTTTTCGGGGACGGGAAGAATTAGCCGGCCGGTGGAAGGCAGATTTGGTGACTGCACCATCCAAACCGTCGGGGCAAATGATACAGTGGAGGTGACTTTTTTGGACGCTTCTGATTTGTTAGAGAAGCTTGATCTGGAGAGGATCGATTTGTTGAAAATCGATGTGGAGGGGGCTGAGCATGTGATTTTTCCGCGTCTGAAAAGGGATTTGCCGAGGATCGCGTCGATAGTCGGGGAGATGCACGGACAGGAGCAACAGCGGCACACCACGCTGACTCTGCTGGAGGAGACGCATGTGGTGCGGACGTGGCCGGTCTCGCCGGACGGCTGCCTCCATTTCCATGCACAACGGCGGGAAGGCTAGCAGGGCTGCTGCTGGGAGAGGCAGTGGAAGGCGCCGAGACCCCAGATGAGCTCGCGACAATCGATGCCGACGATACGCCGGGTGGGAAAGGCCTGTTGCAGAACGGAGATGGCCCAGGCATCGGTCGCCTGATGAAATATCGGCAATAATACCACTTTGTTGGCAATATAAAAATTGGCGTAACTCGCCGGGAGACGCTGCTCCTTTTTAATGACCGCCGACGGCATGGGGAGTGCCATCACATGCAGCGGACTACCATCTTCGATCTGCATTTCCTTTAGCAAATGCAGATTGTGCTGGAGCGGCTCATAATTGACATCCTTAGGATCGTCCTCCACCACGGTGACAACGGTCTGGCGTTCCACAAAACGCGAAATATCATCGACATGGCCGTCGGTATCGTCGCCTGCTATGCCATCGACGAGCCAGAGAAAATGTCGCACACCAAGGTAATCGCGCAGCTTTTGTTCGATTTGTGCGCGGGAAAGATCGGGGTTGCGATTGGCATTGAGCAGGCACGAGGTGGTGGTAAGCAAGGTGCCGCTGCCATTCACTTCGAGAGAGCCACCTTCCATGACGATCTTGGGATAAAAAACTTCCAGGCCGAGGGTTTCGGCGATGCGCGTGGGCACATCCTCGTCGAAATCGACGGGCGGATATTTCCAGCCCCAGGCGTTGTAATCCCAATCGATGATGGCCAGAGAATGGTCGGCATCGCGTTTTACAAAAATAGGCCCGTGATCGCGACACCAGCATTCGTTGGTCGGGATGTGGTGAAAGGTGACATGACTAATATCGATGCCAGCGAACTGTTTCCTCACGATTTGCTCGAAGTCGGCATTGGGCACGTTGATATTTACTGGTTCAGATTCCCGCAAGGCATCGACCATTTTGATCAAGGCGGGAAGAACCTCCTCATAGGCATCGGGGAAACTGATACCCTCGGGGCGGGGCCACGAAAACCAGGTGGCGGCATGAGGTTCCCATTCGGCGGGGAACCGATAACCGAGAGCTGCGGGAGTGGGATTCATTGTTTGAGGAGGAAAAGTCAATCGATGTAACGACGGGTAAGATCACCGTAGGCATCGATCCGGCGATCGCGGAGAAAAGGCCAATGCGTGCGCTGAGTGTCGAGGTGGGCGAGATTTATTTCCGCGATAAGAATCTCCTCCTGGTCGGGTGAGGCCTTGTGTAAGATCGTCCCCGAAGGATCGGCGACGAAACTTTGCCCCCAAAATTGAATGCCGTCGCCGCCTTCGGGAGTCTCCAGGCCGACGCGATTGGGCACGGCAACATAACACCCGTTGGCAATGGCGTGGCTGCGCTGGATGGTTTCCCAGGAAGAATGTTGACGCTCGCCATACTGTGCCTTTTCGGAGGGATGCCAGCCGATGGCGGTGGGATAAAAAAGGATTTCCGCTCCAGTCAAAGCAGTGAGACGGGCAGCCTCGGGATACCATTGATCCCAACAAACCAACACACCAATTTTCGCATAACGAGTCTGCCAGGATCGAAAGCCCAGGTCGCCGGGCGTGAAATAAAATTTTTCGTAAAAAAGCGGGTCATCCGGGATGTGCATTTTCCGATATTTACCGAGATAAGAGCCATCGGCATCGATGATGGCGGCGGTATTATGGTAAAGTCCTTCAGCACGTTTTTCAAAAAGAGAGGCAATGATGACCACTTGGAGTTCGCTGGCGAGAGCCGAGAGCGCCTCGGTGGAAGGGCCGGGAATCGATTCGGCGAGTGCAAAATATTCATGCTTCTCGGCCTGGCAAAAATAAAGCGAGGTAAACAACTCCTGAAGACAAATGATTTGTGCGCCACCGGCCGCAGCTTCGCGAATGCGCGCGATGGCTTTGGCGAGATTCTCGGAGGGAACCGGAGAACAAGTCGATTGGATGAGACCGATTTTCACTGGACCGCGGACAGGAGGCATGAGGAAACTATAAACAAACTTTTGCCGGGAAACCAAACAGGAAAATCACGTTTTTTTACAAGTGTTCTCTGTGGACAAATGCGAACAGGTGGGTTTAGCTTCCCCACATGAAAAACCTCCTCACCTCTTTTTTCCTCGCTGTTTTAACCCTCGTCGCCCTGCCTCTGCCTGCGCTCCAAGCCGAGGAGATAAAAGATATCCGTGTGATCCTTAAAACCAACAAAGGTTCCATCGAAGCCACTTTGTTCGCTTCCAAGACTCCGATTACGGTGACGAATTTTCTTAATCTGGCGCAGCACAAATTTTACAACGGCCTCACTTTTCACCGCGTGATTCCCGATTTTATGATTCAAGGAGGCGACCCACTGGGCACTGGCACTGGTAATCCCGGTTATTCTTTCACCGATGAATTTGTGCCAAGCCTGCGTTTTGATAAACCGGGTCTCTGGGCCATGGCCAATTCCGGTCCGGGCACCAACGGTTCGCAATTTTTCATCACGCATGTGCCCACGTCCCATTTAAATGATCGGCACACCGTTTTTGGTGAAACCACCAAGGGCCAGGACGTGGTAAATGCCATCGCAAAAGGCGATACCATCGAATCCATCGAAATATTAGACGACACAAAAACCCTTTTTGCCAGCCAGCAAGCATATTTGGAGAAATGGAACTCCAGCCTTAAGAAAAAATAAGGCGGATTCGCCCATCGAAAGTTGGCTGGATCGTTTGGTTCAATCGAAATTCGATTGCGTGCAAACGGCTTTCCCCTACAAAGAAGGCGCACCATGAAAACGATCGTTATCGGCCACAAGAATCCCGACATGGATTCGATCTGCTCGGCCCTCGCCTATGCAGACTTGAAGAAGCGATTGGGCTGGTCAAACGTCGTCGCCGGACGCTGTGGTCACACCAACGAGCGGATCGATTTTGTCTTGAATAAATTCCGTTTCGAGCCACCCGTTTTTTACTCCGATATCTCGCCCAAAGTGGAGGACGTGATGGAGCACGATGTGGTTTTTGCCGACGAAAACGCCTCGGTCTATCAAGCGGTAAATTCCATCGAACAAAAACACCTGCGCGGCCTGCCCGTGCTCGACTCCGAAAGACGCTGCCTCGGTCTGCTTTCGAGCTTTCAGATCAGCCATTATCTCTTTCCGCATCGGGAAGAGGCCATGACTAGCCGGATCGTTCCCGGTTCCCTGCGCGATATGCTGGACTCCTTCTCCGGCAAGGTGCTCGTGGGTATTGCCACACAAAACGAACAGGAATATCTCCTCATGGTCGCTGCCATGAGTGCGGATTCGTTCCGGCATCGTCTGAAGAGTTACACCGGGCGGCACATCGTCCTCATCGTAGGGGATCGCGAGGATATCCAAGAAATTGCCATCGAAGAAAAAGTGGCTGCGATCATCGTTACCGGCGATTTTACAGTCTCGAATACGATCATTTCCCTTGCGGAAAAAAAAGGCGTCGTCTTGATTAGTTCACCCGGAGATACCGCATCGACCCTTTTGTTTGCCCGCGGCGGCATTCGCGTTTCCCGGATGTTGGATCGGAAGTTTATGTCGTTTTATCCCGAGACCTTGCTGCGTCGGGCACGGGAGCAAGCCACTTCGAACAGCGCATTCGTCTTTCCCGTGGTCGATCACGAGGATCGCGTCGTTGGTATCCTATCAAAAAGCGATTTTCTCAAGCCTGTGCTCCGTCAAATCATTCTCGTCGATCACAACGAAATGTCCCAGGCGGTCGATGGCATTGAGTCCCTCCCCATCATCGAAGTGATCGATCACCATCGCCTGGGAAGTTTTCAAACCGATCTGCCGATTCTTTTTTGGAACAGCCCGGTTGGCTCCACCTGCACGCTGGTCGCGCAGAGTTTTCGCAATAACCAGATCCCGATTCCTCCCGACGTGGGCGGGTTGCTCATGGCAGGGATTATTGCCGATACTCTCAACCTCACCTCGCCCACTGCCACCCAGGTGGACCGGGATATCCTGGCGGAGCTGGCCGTCATCGTTCAAGTGTCGCCCGCCGAGCTGGCCGACCAGATTTTTTCCGTCGGATCCCCCTTGCGCTCGCTCTCGGCGGAAAATGTCGTCCATACCGACAGCAAGGAATACCTCGAAAATGGCCACCGTTTTAGTGTTGCCCAGATCGAGGAGCTAAGCCTGTCGTTGCTCGATGAAAAAAAAGCCGGCCTGCTCGAAGCTCTCAGCCAGTCGCGCAATGCCAGGGGCCTGCTTTTTGCCTCTTTGTTAGTCACCGACATTAACACGCAACAATCCATTTTGTTAGTCTGCGGCGAAAGCTCTTTACTCTCCACCATCGACTTCCCCCAGATCGATGATCAGGCGTGGAGATTGGATGACATCGTCTCGCGTAAAAAACAACTTCTCCCCTATCTTTTACAGTGTCTCGGACGCATGGAGCTGGCGGAAAAATAATGCAACTTTTCCGGGCCAGAACAGGAATGCCGGTGCCAGGCTGGATCATGGCCTGCAATTACCTCGTCGCCTTCATCCTCTTAACCCTCCTCTTTTGGTTTGCCTTTAGCAAAAGTCTCAGCACCTGGCAGCCTGCAGTTTTGCTGCAATATCAGGCGCAATTCTGGAATGGTTGGAAACTCACCGTCCTCGTCTCCGCCATTTCCCTGGTTACCAGCACGGTCCTGGGATTCTTCTGGGCCCTGGCCGGGAAATCCAGCTTCCTCCCTCTGCGAGCGGCGGCACGTCTCAGCTTGGAGCTCATTCGCGGCACTCCTCTCCTCGCCCAGATTTTTATTTTCTTCTACGTCATCGCCAACGCCTTTAAAATTGACGACCGCTTTATCGTCGGCATCGCCACGCTTACTATCTTCAGTGGTGCCTACATTTCCGAAGTCTTTCGAGCCGGCCTGGAGAGCATCGGCGCCTCGCAACTGGAATCGGCCAAGGCCATCGGCCTCAATCGCAGGCAGACCTATCGTTACGTAATTTTTCCCCAGGCGCTGCGGGTTACTCTCCCTCCGCTGGCCGGGCAATTTGCCTGCATCATCAAAGACAGCTCCCTGCTTTCCACCGTCGCCATCGTCGAATTTACGAAAAGCGCCTCCGACGTGGCCTCCCTTACTTACAGCAACCTGGAATGTTACCTCCTCCTGGCTCCGGGTTACCTCATTCTAACCTTACCCATATCTCTCTGGACGCAATGGCTGGAAAGAAAACATCGCTATGAAACTTGAGGTCGCACAACTCTCGAAAAAATTCGGCGAAACCACGGTTTTGCAGGATGTGAACCTGAGTTTTTCCGACATCCATTCCCTGGCCTTTATCGGCCCCTCGGGCGGCGGCAAGTCCACTCTCCTCCGCATCCTCGCCGGGCTGGAAACTCCCTCCGCCGGCACCGTGGAAGTCAATCATCAGACTCTCGATTACCAGGAGGATACCCTGGTAAAATATCGTAAAACTATCGGCACAGTCTTCCAGGCTTACAATCTTTTTCCGCATCTCACCGCCCTGCGCAACATCACGCTGCCCTTGGAAAAAGTTCACGGCTTGACCGAACAAGAGGCTCGCGAGACGGCGATGGATTTCCTCACCCGATTTCAACTCGAAAAACATGCGCAAAAACGGCCTGCCGAACTCTCGGGTGGACAACGTCAGCGAGTCGCCATCGCCCGCGCGGTGTCGATCAAACCCCGGCTGCTTTTTTTTGACGAACCCACCTCTGCTCTCGATCCGGAGATGTCCGCCGAAGTGCTGGAAATGATCGAGGGGTTGCGGGAGGAGGGACGCGATTTCGTGTTAGTAACGCACGCAATGGGTTTTGCCAGAAAAGTGGCCGATCAGGTGGTCTTTCTCGCCGGGGGGCAGGTGATCGAGCACGGATCCTCGGAGGCACTTTTCAATTCTCCACAAAGCGCCGATGTGCAGCGGTTTCTGGCAAAAATTCTTAAATATTAGCCGCGACCTGGTCCAGGCGGGCATTCAATTCACTTTCCAGATCCTCGGCCTTTTTGGTCTTGCCGGTCTGCCTTAAAAAATCGGCGTAATTGCGCAGGATGATACTATATTCGGGCCAGTCGGTCTTGGCCTGTTTTCCCAGGATATCAAGTGCGTCGCGGTAGTAACTTCCGGCTTTTTTCCAGTTTTGCTGGGAATGATAAACCACCGCCAGATTACTGAAAGATTGCGCCACATCGGGGTGATTCGATCCGTAGGCTTTTTGTCGCAGATTCAACGCGCGCAGGTGCATCACTTCGGCCATGTCGTAATCTTGTTGCGCGATGTAAAGAGCGCCGAGATTGTTCAGCATCGCCGCCACTTCGGGGTGGTCTGCTCCCCGCATTTTTTCGTAAATCTCCAAAGCCTTGTGATAATAGGCCTCGGCCTGGGCGGGATCGCCGAGACGTTTGTAAGCCAGCGCGAGATTATTGTAAATCGTGGCCACTTCGCACGAGTCAACTCCGCGAACATCCGTGGAAAGACGGATGGCTTCCTCGTAAAAGTGAAGAGCCTTGCCCGGTTGATCGAGTTCATCGTATAGAGCACCAATCTCATGCGCGATCCGGTAATAACCAGGCGTGTCGTAGGCGTATTGATCGATTATTTTTAGCGCCTCTTCGTAAAGCGGCAGGGTTTTTTCGATTTTACCCTCCCCGCGATATAAATCACCCAGCGCGATCATTTCGCTGGCGATCTCAGGATGTTCCGCGACGTTCGATTGTCTGGATTGAACAAGAGTCTGTTCGGCCAGTTCAATCTGAGACACATCTTGGGACGAGTTTTCTAGGGGAAGTGGAGGGATTAATTCGGGCACAACGAAATTTAATTTACAGATTCTTTTTTCAATGGTGAAGATATTTTTTAGGGATTATTGATAATTGTTTCTTTCAACGACTTTTTACATTTTTACTAAATATGCCGGATCCATCCCCCACATTCTGGGAAGCCTTCCGCTTTTGGCTTAAACTCGGATGGATCAGCTTCGGAGGGCCGGCTGGGCAGATTGCCATCATGCATCGCACCTTGATCGAAGAGAAAAAATGGGTGGCCGAAGGTCCCTTTTTGCGCGCCTTGAATTTTTGTATGCTGCTGCCCGGCCCCGAAGCGCAGCAATTGGCGATTTATCTTGGCTGGCTGCTACACGGCACCTGGGGAGGCATCGTGGCTGGTGCCTTGTTCGTTCTCCCCTCGGCCTTCCTTCTCTGGGGATTGAGTCTGCTTTATATGCTGCACGCCGATACCACGTGGTTAAGTGGCGTTTTTGCCGGTTTGCAACCCGCTGTCGTCGCCATTCTCATCGGCGCAGTCTGGCGGATCGGAGGTAAAACCTTGCGCAACCCTCCCAGTTGGCTCCTCGCCCTCACCGCACTTTTCGGCCTCGGTTTTCTGCACTGGCCCTTCCCCTTCATCGTCGCTGGTGCAGCCATCGTGGGCGCTTTTTTTCCATCCGCATTTCACCTCCACAATAATCATCCCGCCCCAGTGCCACTCCCTCCCGACCGTTCCCCGAAAACCGGCTGGCGGCGTTCTCTCCAAATACTCGCCGTTTGCCTTACTCTCTGGTGGTTGCCCGTGTTGCTCACCGCTCTTTGGCTGGGAAAAAACAGCACACAACTCCAGATGAGTTTGTTTTTTAGTAAAACGGCCCTGGTCACCTTCGGCGGCGCCTATGCCGTGCTCCCTTATGTCTCGCAACAAGCCGTGGGGCACTTCGGATGGTTGCAGCCCGCGCAAATGCTGGACGGTCTCGGCCTGGCAGAAACCACTCCCGGACCGCTCATCATGGTGTTGCAATTTGTCGGGTTCGTCGGTGCCTGGCAACATCCCGGGGCTCTTTCTCCACTGTGGTCGGCCACGCTGGGTGCCTTCCTCACCACTTGGGTGACCTTTCTTCCCTGTTTCCTCTGGATTTTTCTCGGTGCGCCTTACGTGGAAAAACTCAACCAAAACCGGCGCATCGGACCCGCCCTTGCCGCCATCACCGCCGCCGTGGTGGGGGTGATCGCGCATTTCGCACTCTGGATGGCCTGGCAGGTAATTTTTACCCCGCAGGCAGAAATCAAATGGCGGCCCCTCCTCCTTACCCTGGCTGCATTGTTAGCTTTGCAACGTTACCGGGTGAATGTGATTTCCGTAATTCTCGCCTCCTCCCTGCTCGGGCTGCTCGCGACCTGGCTGGAGCTTCCCATTTAATCCTGCAAATCGGATACGCGCTCCACTTTTATCAAATTCGTGGAGCCTTTTTTATTATAAGGCGTGCCCGCGGTGATGGTAACAATGTCACCGGGACGCGCTCCGTAAAGCTCCACACTTTTCGACAAAGCCAGGGTCACCAATTGATTCGTTCCCCGGATTTCCTCGGTGAGAACGCTTTCCACCCCCCAGCAAAGACTCAGTTTACGCGCGATGCCAGGTTGTGAGACGAGGGCAATGATGGGAATGTTAGGACGATGACACGCCACCCGTTGCGCCGTGAGGCCGGAGGAAGTCGCAGTGACAATCACTTTGGCCGAGAGGGTGCGCGAAATCATCTGCGCCGCATGGCCCACGCAGGCTTCCAAATCCTGCACCGTCTCCAGGGGAGGCAAAGGGGGCACCTCCCGGCGGCTCAACGCTCCCTCGATGCGCAGAGCGATCTCCGTCATCGTGGCGATTGACTCCACGGGATATTGTCCGGCGGCGGATTCTGCCGAAAGCATCAAGGCATCGGTGCCATCGAGAATCGCGTTGGCCACATCCGCCGCCTCGGCCCGCGTCGGTTTATGAGAGGTAATCATCGATTCCAACATTTGCGTGGCCGTAATCACCGGAGTGGATTGCTGGCGACAAACATTGATGATCGTTTTCTGGGCGATGGGCACATCGGAAAAACTCACCTCCAATGCCAGATCGCCACGAGCCACCATCACCCCATCCGATTCCCGGGCAATGGCCTCGATATCGTCGATGGAACTTTTATTTTCAATTTTTGAAATGATGCCAATGCTGCTCCCGGCCACTTTGAGATGTTGGCGCAGTTGCAGGACATCAGCGGCGGTCTGCACGAAGGAAAGAGCTAGAAAATCGAAATGATTGGCAATGGCAAAATCGACATCACCAAAATCCTTTTGCGTGAGCGATGGAAGACTCACCCGCACCCCGGGCAGATTGATTCCCTTGTTATCCTTCAGCAAACCACCGCGGATCACCAGGGTTCTAATCAACCCATCGGGGGTAATCTCCAGCACCTGCGCTTCGAGATTGCCATCGTCGAGCAGTATCATGTCGCCTGGTTTGACGTCACTGGCCATGCCACTGTGCGAGACCGGGATCGTCCCGGGAATGTAAGCTTCGGCACCGGGCGCGAGTTTTACCTCGGTATCTTTGTCGAGAATAATGGACCCACCCGGAAAACGCCCCACCCGGATGCGCGGACCCCGTAAATCGCCGAGAATGGCCACGGAAATTTTTAACTCTTTGGAAAGACGGCGAATACGCTCCAGCACCGGCAGCAACTGATCGTGGATGGCATGGGAAAAATTCACCCGCACCACATCCAACCCGGACAGCATCATTTTCCGAAGTGTTTCTTCATCGCTGCTTGCCGGGCCGATGGTGGCCACGATTTTGGTTCTTTTTTTGGGTCGCGATGGGTGCATAAGTGTTTTTTCCAACAAAACAGCATTCAAAAACAAAACACGCCGGTTAGGAAAGCGCGAAATCGCAGAAATCCGGGTGGTTTTTTCG
>JBBRFA010000057.1:0-21239 GCA_038225185.1 Chthoniobacterales bacterium | reverse complement strand
GGAAATGTCGGTAAGATAATCGAAATCCAGCTTTTCACGGGCAAATTTCAACACTTCACGAGTGCCCTCAGCAGTGAGAACCAAAGTCGTTTCGCCCCGAAAATCGGATTTTTTTAAAATGAACGCGCCAAATTCCTTTTCGAGGGTCGCCACAGCATCGGAGAGAGACATAAATCCGGGAAAATAAGGTTAAAGAGAATTAAGCAATTCACGCTTTTGATCGACGAAAGACGATTCGGTCATGATTTTACGCTGCAACCGCATCAGACCTTCGAGTAGTGCTTCCGGGCGCGGCGGACAACCCGAGACATACACATCGACCGGGATGAGCTGATCGATCCCTTGCAGCACCGCGTAACTGCGATACATGCCGCCGCTAGAGGCGCAGGCACCCATTGCAATCACCCATTTTGGCTCGGGCATTTGATCGTAAATACGTTTCACCGCGAGCGCCATTTTATAGGTCACCGTGCCTGCAACAATCATCACGTCGGCTTGACGCGGCGAAAATCGCATCACTTCGGCACCAAATCGCGCGATATCGAAGCGGCTGGCGCCGGTGGCCATCAGTTCGATGGCGCAGCAGGCGAGTCCCATCGGCATGGGCCAGAGCGAGTTTTTGCGCATCCAATTGATGGCGGAATCGAGCTTCGTAAAAATGACGTTGCCTTCGATCTTCGAATCGTAAGCGGCTTCGGGCGCAAGAGTATCCATGGCAATCAACGTAATTTTCTTACGCCCGGAAGCAAGGAAAAGAAGCAGGAAAATGCAGGGTGTTGTCGAGATTGGTCGGGCAATTTTTAGGAATCGTCGCCGCTTGCGAGGCTGGCAGCGTAAATCTGTTGGAGAAAATTGACTTTACAGAACCACCCCTGCTACTGTGTCGGCGTGTCTGAACATTCCATCCCGCTGCGCACCCCACTTTACGACGAACACGTCCGGGCCGGTGCCAAATTGATCGAATTCGGCGGCTGGGAAATGCCTGTTTTTTACTCCAGCATTATCGAGGAACATCTCGCTGTGCGTGAAAAAGTCGGCGTGTTTGACATCTCGCACATGGGCCAAATCCTCGTCGCCGGTCCCGCAGCCGCCAGGTTTCTCAATCGGGTGCTCTCCAATCAAATCGGCCAACTCACTGTCGGCCACGGCCAATACACCATGCTCCTCAACGAAAATGGCGGGGTAATCGACGATTTGCTCGTCTATCAACTTGGGCAGGAACAGTATTTTCTCGTGGTCAACGCCGCCAAAATCGAGGAAGACCACGCCTGGTTGGTTCGACATCGCATCGCCGGGGTCGAGATCGCCAACGAGAGCGAAAACTACGCTGGACTAGCAGTGCAGGGACCGCAGGCGGCTGAATTATTGCAGCGTTACCTCGGACGCGAACTTCCTCCGCGCAACGGAATTATCGAAGTGATTCTCGATGGCATCGCGATCCTCGTCGCCCGCACCGGCTACACCGGCGAGGATGGGGCGGAAATCTTTTTCCCTGCTCCCGAAGCCGCTCAAGTCTGGCAGAAAATCCTCGCCCTCGGCGCGCGTCCCGCCGGTCTCGGCGCTCGCGACACCCTGCGCCTGGAGGTCTCCTATCCGCTCAACGGCTCCGATCTTTCCCCCCAACGCACTCCTCTCGAAGCCGGCCTCGGTTTTTTTGTCGATCTGGAAAAAACCGACCTCATCGGACGTGACGCTTTGCTCGCTCAAAAAAATAACGGTATTCCCACCCGCCTCGTTCCTTTCACCATGATCGGCAAAACGCCCCCGCCGCGTTCGCATTATCCGGTCCTGATCGATGACCTGGTCGTCGGCGAAACTTCCAGCGGCGGCCTTTCTCCGAGCTTGAATCAAGGTATCGGTCTGGCGTATTTACCCAGGGACAAATCCGCTGTCGGCACCGGGATCGAGATCGATATTCGTGGACGCCGTTACCCTGCTCTTGTCTCCAAAAAACCACTTTATAAAAAATCATGAACGTCCCAGAAGAACTTCACTACGCAGAATCCCACGAATGGCTTCGGCTGGATGGCGAAAACGGCACCGTCGGCATCACCGAGCACGCCCAGGCGGAACTCACCGATATCGTCTATGTCGAGCTACCTAAAATCGGACGCACCGTCCGAGCCGGGGAAACGATTGCCGTGGTGGAATCGGTCAAAGCCGCTAGCGACATCTATTCACCCGCCACGGGGCAGGTGAGCGAGGTCAATACCGCGCTTGAAGCCACCCCCGCCTTGTTAAACACCGATCCTTTTGGCGAAGGCTGGCTTTATCGACTCGCAAAAGTGGAGATCGATCCCGCCAAACCGCTCAAAAACGCCGAAGCCTACCGCGCCCAAATCGGAGCTTAGACCGGTCACCGAAAGGGTTGAGTAAAAATGGCGAAGTCATTCCAGCCATAGAAGCCGTAGGTTAAGTCGGACGGAACCTGCGGGCCATGTTTTCGGTGAGCTGTTTGATCCTGAAAGGATCGCAGCCGGCGGCAGGACTTCAAAGTAAAGAGCTGACTACGATCTCTTCGAATTGCGGTAAACCGACGTTTGACACCCCGGCTTGGCAGGGTTAAGCATACTGTTCCATTTAACCCGTTACTTTTTCCATGAATAGTCAGCTTGTCGAAGACGCCCATAAAATCATCACCAACAGCCAAGTCCTTATCAATGTCGTCTCCAAGCGGGTGCGTCAATTAAGCGCGGGTGCCAAACCCACCGTGGAAGTTCATCCCAAGTTTGGTCTCTCCGATATCGCTTTGCAGGAAATCATCGAGGGCAAATTACGTCTCGATACTTCCGCTGACGCCCCAGTTAAAGCGGCCTGACTTTTTTACTTCCTGAGAGCACTCTCAAGGAATGACCGGAGCGCCGTATGAAAAGCGCCGAAATAACCACCAACCGAAAAGCGTTGCGGGATTTTCACATTCTGGAGCGTTTTGAGGCCGGGATCGAGCTTTACGGCACCGAGATCAAATCCATTCGGGCCGGATTTGCCAATCTCACCAACGCTTTTGCGCGGGTCGAAAACGGCGAAGCCTGGCTCTACGATGCCGACATCCGGGCTTACACCCATGCCAGCCACGAGCAGCATGTGCCCAAGCGCAAACGCAAGTTGCTCCTGCATAAAGTCGAAATCCAAAAACTATTTGCCGCTTCCGCTTTGGAAGGTCAGACCTTGGTGGCGCTCGATTTGCATTGGAAAAATCGCTGCGTAAAAGTGGCACTTGGCATTGCCAAGGGCAAGGTGGCCCACGATAAACGGGCAGATTTGAAAGCCAAAGCGACAAAACGCGAGACTGATCGGGAAGTGGCCCGGTTTAATAAAAGGAATTCCTAAAAAAACGTTCCGGTAGTAAACCCGGAGACAGGTATAAAGTTTACCGCCGTTATTTCATTCGAAATTAGTCCACAGATTTGCACAGATTCAACGGATTAGAGATTCAGGAAATCTGGCAGTGTCCCCTTAATCATTAAAATAAAATTGGCGGTTGGTTATTGGTTGGCCTGACGCGTCAGCGTCAAGGCGTTGAAACCTAAAACCAAATTAACCAACACTATGGATTATGAGAAACTAAAGGCGGCCTTTTTGCAAGGCGGTGAGAAGGAATAGATCGAACTCTTGTCTAATCTGCTGCGGATGAACGTGCGGGAGGTGATGCACGAGGAGGTGGATGTTTTGTGCGGTCGGAAGTATCATCCTGTGCGAGAGGAAGGGTATCGTCATGTTGGTTGGGGAGAAGGGGAACGTGTAATTGCATGGGGGGGCGTGAGGAGGTGGTGCGCCCACGTGTGCGTCAGGAGAAGAATGGGGAGGAGGGCGAAGTGATTTTGGAGAGCTGCCGGGCGGCGTCAAGCCAGGCGGGTTTATTTGAGGAGATGGTAGTTTTGTTGGCTGAGGGGATGAGCCAACGAGCGTTGGAGCGGGCGCGTGGAGGAGACATCAGCAAGAGCGCGATCTCGCGGATGTGGGAGGAGAAGAGTCGGGAACAACTGGCCCTGCTCCGGGAGCGATTGTTGGAGAGGCGGGAATGGCTGGCGGTGATGATTGACGGGGTGTTCCTGGACGGGGAGAACTGCGTGGTGGTGGCGTTGGGGATTGACGCTGGAGGGGTCAAGCAAGGTGCTGGATTTTGAGGCGGGTAGTTCGGAGAGTTTGGAAAGACGGTGCGGCGTTTGATCTGCCGACTGGAGAAACGTGGCGTGAGGTCGCCTGCGGAAAGTCCGCTTTTGGTGGTGCGGGATGGATCGGAGGCGATCAAAAGCGCGGTGGCTCAAGTGTGGCCTGGGGCTTTGCAGCAGACGTGCCTGATGCATCTGGAGCGGAACATATCGGATCGTCTGCGGCAGCGGGATCGTGGTGAAAGTCAGCGGTTGTTCCGACGGCTACGGGAGGCGGAGGGGAAGGCGTCTGGTGAGGAGGCGTATGAGGATTTGCGGGAGTTTGTGGCGGAACGCAATGCAGCGGCGGGATTGATCTTGTTGGAGCGTCGGGAAGAGGCATTGACGCTGAACAGGTTGGGGGTTCCTTCGACATTAGATGTGACGTTTTTGAGCAGCAATGTAATTGAACCGGAGTGCAGCGAAGATAGCCTCTCCAATGACTCCCCACCGAGGCAAAATGTGATGCGGAACTGGCGGGAGCAGACCTGGAATGTGAAGCGCTGGAGTGTGCGCGGGGACATGATTGAGCGCTGGGCCGCTTCGGGGTTGCTGTGGGCGGAGGGCGGTTTTCGGCGCATCCGGCATCACGAGAATCTGGCTAGTCTCAGAGCGGCGTTGCAGGGGCGAGGGCACTCGCTGGCGGCCTCGATTGGAGCCTCGGCCTCCTTGCTGCGCTCGTCAGCCACTGCTCCAATCGAGGCTGCCAGCGAAGAATCCACTTGCAATCATCAATCAATAAAACTAACCAGAAGAAGATCGGCCGCCACTCAGTTTTAACGATCTATGGGACATCCCCGGCCATTGTATCCTGCCCACTAGTGGTAGAGGGAGGTGAGCGGGCCATGCGCCGCTGAAAGTGTGATGTTAATTAATTCGTTATGAGCGCTCTCACTGAAATCGAAGCGGTTGCCGAAACCCTCCTCCGGAAGAATTAAGACTTCTCCTCTCCCGCCTTGGCATCCAGTTGGAAAAGAAAACGGTCGCCGAGCGCGCTTCCCAACCACGCATCGCAGGAATGCACCGGGGAGCGTGGCAGGTGGCACCCGATTTTGATGCGCTGTTGCCAGATGAATTCTGGCTTGGAAAAGAATTATGAAGCTGCTGCTTGACACCCAACCCTTTATCTGGTGGGACGCCGCGCCCGAAGTGCTGTCGTCCAAGGCATTGGCGGCTTGTCATGATCCTGCCAATAAACATGGTGACACGGTTAAATTTTCCGATAACGTGATCAAGTTTCCTATGGGTATCAACAGATCGACAGTCTGGTTTTTTCTGGTGGCCGTGGGTCTCTTTCTTGGGACGTTTCAGCCGTTGGCAGCACAGCAAAGACTCTATTCGCACGGAGGGCCGACGTCTCATGAGCAATTCATGCTTGAGATGATCAACCGCGCTAGAGCCGAACCCATGCAGGAGGCTGCACGTTTCGGTATCAACCTCAATGAGGGGTTGTCTGCGGGAACGATTTTGGCCACGCCGAAACAACCGCTGGCGTTCCATCCTTTGCTCATCTCAGCGGCCCGCAAGCACTCGGATTGGATGCTACAGACCAATACGTTTTCGCACACAGGCCTCCAAGGGAGTTCGCCGACCACCCGCGCAAATTGGGAGGGATACCCATTCGGGGTTGGCGAAAACATATCGTATCGCAGCACATCGGAATCCATTAACCGGCCTGCACTTACCGAGTCTTCCCATAGAAGTCTGTTCCTCAGTGTCGGTCACCGTGTTAATATGCTGAGACAAAACCACACGGTCATCGGCCTTGGCCTGCGCGAGGGGCAGTTCAATGGACTCAACGCATGGATGACCACGCAAAACTTCTCAGCGGGGGAAGAAACCGTTGATTCAGGCCCATTTCTGCTTGGGGTAATTTACGATGATCAAAACGAAAACGACCGTTATGACCCCGGTGAGGGGATTCCAAACGTCGAAGTGCGGCCTACGATTGGGGATTACTACGCGGTAACTTCGGAATCGGGCGGATATGCCATTCCCTTTGTTCCAGCGAGCGGAGGTGCAATGGAAATCGTCAACCTGCCGTTCCCAGTGAATGGCACTCCATGGAGCAGGGTGGAACCCTACGATCTGGCTTTCCGTGAACAAAAGAGCCTCGAAGCACCCGTGGCTGACATTCCAGTCCACCTAAGCGGCTCCGCTCCATCGTTCGTTTACGTCGAGACAGTGACCATGAAAGTCGCCACCAGGATCAGATACCAGTTAGTGGGAACCGATGGATGGTTCTATAATTTCTCCATGGTTACAGGTGAAAATTCTAAACTTGACCTCGAACTGACTATTCAACCACCGACACCGACACCGACACCGACACCGACACCGACCCCGACCCCGACACCGACACCGACATCGACACCGATCCCGACACCGACATCGACTCCGATCCCGATCCCGACTCCGATCCCGACTCCGATCCCGACTCCGACCCCCGAGCTAACCCGCACCGTCTCCGTAAGCGGCAATCTTGCTTACGGAAATAAAAAAGTGAAATCCAAGACCAAGCGGACCCTTCAAATCACCAATTCGGGCACAACTCCGCTCGTTGTATCGCGGATCTCCATGCCCTTTAGTTTCAGTAAAAGCTGGGCAGGGACCATCCAACCAGGGACTAGCCGAAGTGTGACGATTACTTTTCATCCCACATCTAAAAGAATTTACCGAGGCACCCTGACGGTAATTTCCAATGCGACGGGCGGCACGAATACAATACCCATCAGTGGTAGAGGGAGGTGAATATACACGGCGACAGGTAAAAAGTTTACCGAAGCGGGTGAGCGCACCACCTACGGCTTCACCATCGACAACACCGCCTCGGGCGCCGTGACCGTGCAGATACCTGCACGGCGTCTCCACTCGCATCGACGTCTGGACCCGCTAACCATGAGAGCGAAGCCTAAACTCCGGGGAGCGCGCGCGACACGCGTGCAGTTTTCGGCAACTCGCCGAAAACCCCGTCCCCAACCGCGCAGCGCACTTCTCTTTCGGAAAAAGTATGGCTCCCGCCAATGGGAGGAATGTTTTCGGAGAGGACGCCAAAAACGACACGCGAAGACGCGTATCCTTCTTGCGTGCAGCGTTTCCTCTCCAAAAATCTGCGGACAAAAAACCCGTCACATTTTCTCAAATCTCATTAAGAATAAACGCCACGAGCACCATTGCCCAAGAACTCGACCAACAACTGCAAAAACTCGACCCGGAGACGGCCCGCCAAGTCGAACGTCTCCTCCGCGAGGTCTTAGCCAATGCCACGTAAAAAATGCAGAATTCGCTTCCTTTACCGGAAATGATTCCCATGCCTCCTGGAAATCCCTGCGTATTCGTCAGTCCCCTGAGGGGGGCTGCCAGCGATCCAATGCACTCCAGGTAACATCATCAACCCAACCAAGGAGCAACTCAGTGATTTCTGATTTGCTCGGTGCCAATGTCTGGCTGGCACTCGAAGTCAGCGGGCACGTCCACCACGATTTTGCTGAAACGTGGTATGCCGAGCATAACGATAGGAGTCTTGCGTTTTGTCGTGTTACCCAAATGGCACTATTGAGACACTTTACTAACAGAGCCATTATGCGGGCAGATGTCTTGACGCAGGTCGGTGCTTGGGCGGCATACCGCAAAATGGTCGCTAGACGAAATGTCTGCTGGTTGCCAGAGCCCCAGCAAATTGAAGAAAAATGGGAGGAACTTGGTAACATTAGCGGCACGTCCGGCAGTTGGTGGACGGATGCTTATCTGGCTGCTTTTGCGATGCTCCATGACATCCGTCTGGTGACATTTGACCGTGATTTTCTGCGTTTTGAGCTTTTGGGACTCAAGTTAAGGCGTTTTCGGGGGAGTGCAGTGCCACTGGCCTGCGGTTTTTGGCGACTCGCCAAAAACTCGTAACCCATCGCGAAGCGCACTTTTTCCAACGGGAAAGAAGTTTGGCTATCGCCTTTGGAGGGGCGCATTGGGCGAGTCGGCCAATGCGGCACGCCCAGAGAAGTCGAGGCGTGAGCTCCCCAGAAAACTTTGCACTCCATCCCAAACCAGTCTTATCTTTATGCCATTCGGGGCTGGTATTATAAAAATGTCTTGGAATTTGACGAACGGCCCCGATCTCATAGCCCGCAACCCTTTTTTTGTAAGCAGGTAGCATCATCCGAGAGGGGAGGTTGAGTCACTGGCTCAAATGCTGCACCGGTTGGGCATGACGTTCATTTATTTGGGGGCGGCTTCGATGGCATTGACCATGGACGCGTCGTTGGGACGGGTGCCGGGCTCGAAGCAAGCGAGGGCTTTGGCGTATTTTACAAAGCAGAATTTGTCGAAGTTCCACTCGATGTCACCCGCTCGGGCTTTACAAAAGACGGCGGGAAAAACCGGCTCTGGCATTTTTTTCGTTGTCACCTGCGACGGCGTGCTTTAGACAATCGGGATGGTTGGAGATTATCTTCCTATTTTGATTCAGATCGTGATTGCGCTTGCATTGGCGGGTGGGCCATTGCTTTTCAACCAGGTCAATTGGCAGGCTTCGACAAATCGATGAGTAGATCAATCTCGGATGATATGGGCCAACCATTGACGGAGTCCCGCCCTCTCCATGGCACGCCCATATTGCTTTTGCACGGCATGTTTGGTCGCCCGCAGGACTGGGCTGCCGTCGATAGTGCTTTCCGAAATGAACGCCCGGTTTTTGTTCCTCGCCTGCCTGTTTTCGACTTTCCCTCGGGCAAATCCGGCCTGGACGTGCTGGTGGATCGGGTGGGCCAGATCATCGACCAGATAGGGACGGAAAAAGTGATTTTAGGGGGTAATTCCCTCGGAGGCCATGTGGCTACGCTGGCTGCTTTGAATTTTCCAAAAAAGGTGGCGGGTTTGATTTTGACGGGTAGTTCGGGGTTATTTGAGCGCGGTCTCGACCAAGGTTTTGAGCGCGGCGTCCCACGCAAACCAGGGCGCGAATGGATCCATGCCCGCATCCGCGAGGTGTTTTTCGATCCCGTCCACATTACCGATGAATTAATCGCCGAAGTCTCGGAGACGATTTCGCACCCGAGAACGGTGTTAAACATTATTCGGCTGGCTCGTGCCGTTCGCCGGAGTAATTTGCGAGATCATCTTAAAAAAATCGATTGTCCGGTGACTTTGATTTGGGGGCGGGAAGATCAGATTACTCCGCCGGAAGTGGGGGCAGATTTTAATGCCTTATTGCCAGATTCGGAGCTTTACTTGATTGATCGTTGCGGACACACCCCGCCAATCGAACGGCCAGAGGAGTTCAATGGAATCATGCGCCATTCCATCGAGCGGATGACGGCTTAGTGCGACAACTATGAACTCGCCTCTTGGAACACCACTCATCGAGGCGCGCGGCTTGGTGAAGGAATACGATCAAGGTCGGGTCAAGGCTTTGCGCGGCCTTGATCTATCCATCGCAGTGGGAGAAATTCTCGCCATCATGGGACCCAGCGGCAGCGGGAAATCGACGCTTCTGCAGATGCTCGGCGCGTTGGATCGTCCGACCTCGGGAACGCTGACTTTCGCGGGCGTATCCATCGCCGATCTGCCCAGTTTAAGCGCCTTTCGCTCGCGCGAGATTGGGTTCATTTTTCAATCTTTTCACCTCATTCCGACACTCACCGCCATAGAAAATGTGCAGGTGCCCATGCTCGAAGGCAAGGCTGGCCGGGCAGAACGAAAACGGCGGGCGGAGCAATTGCTCGAGTCCGTCGGTCTGCAAGATCGGATGCAGCATCGCCCTGCGCAGATGTCTGGCGGAGAGCGTCAACGAGTCGCGGTGGCCCGCAGCCTCGCGAATGGCCCCCGCCTCCTTTTGGCCGATGAACCGACGGGCAATCTGGACTCGGACAATGCCAAGCGCATCCTCGACGTGCTCTGCGAGGCACACGCGAAACACCAGGCGACGATGGTCATTGTGACGCACGATCCCTCGGTGGCCTTACGGGTCGGGCGCACGGTGCAGATGTTCGACGGGCAAATCGTCGGTCCAGCCAGCGAAATTTCACCCATCCACGAACAGGGAGGTGCGCAATGACTTTGCTCGGCATGGTCTGGAAAAATCTTTTTCGCAGGCCGGCGCGGACGCTTTTGACCTTGCTTGGGATTGCCATCGGCATCGCCGCCGTGGTGGCCTTGACCGGGTTCGCTCGCGGCCTCGAAAAAGTGTGGGACAATGCTTACAAAGCGCGCGGGACCGACCTCGTGATTACGAAAATCACCAGTCGCAGTCCGGTGCCCGCGACTTTCGATCCCAAGGTCGTCGAAGGTATCGCCACGGGTGCGGAGATCGAATCGAGTGCCGGGCTTTTGAGCGATTTGCTCGGGATCGAAGAAGCGAGTGCCGTGCTCGTATTCGGATGGGAATACCCCAGTTTCCTGTGGGAACATCTCAAGGTGAAAGAAGGCCGTTTGCCGGAAACTGGGATAAAACAACAAGCGGTGCTCGGTGCGCTCGCGGCGACGACGCTCAACAAAAAAGTGGGCGATCCGGTGCAGATCGAGTTTGAGACCTTTACGGTCGTGGGCATCGTGGAAAGCCCGGCTTTGGTGGAAAATGGGGCGGTGATTCTGCCGCTGGCCGACATGCAGCGGGCGACCGAGCGCGAAGGGAAAGTGAATTTTTTGAATTTGCGCCTGCGCAATGCCGATGTGGACGTCGCGAAGGTGAAGGAGCGCATCGCGAAGTCGTTTGAGGGCTATCGAGCGTTGGAATCCGGCGAAGTCGCCTCGCAAAATACGGGCGTCGAGGTGATGAAGGCGATGAGTTGGGTCACCTCCGTCATCGCCCTCGTGGTGGGCGCTTTCGGGGTCACGAACACGATGCTTATGAGCGTATTTGAGCGCACGCGCGAAATCGGGATTTTATTAGCCATCGGCTGGAAACCGCGACGGGTGATGGCGATGATTCTCACCGAATCGATCATTCTCTCCCTCTGCGGCGGCGCGCTCGGCTCGCTGGTTGGCGTTGGTTTCGCCAAATTGCTGGAGCGCAACGAACTTCTGCTCGGCAGACTGCAGGCAGACACCGGGCCGTTTTTATTCGTTATCGCGTTTTGCATCGCCTTGTCACTCGGCGTTGGTGCTGGTATCTTCCCGGCATGGAAAGCGGCCACTTTACAACCCGGCGAAGCCTTGCGCTCCGAGTAATGAAATCGCTTCCAGCATTGTGTATAGGCTTTCTGGCGGCGGCATGGCTGCCATTGATAGAGGCACAAACGGAGGTTGCGGCAGCTAATTTTCCGTCGGCAAACGAAATTTTGGAGCCCATTTTACAGAGGCAAGGATCGAGCGGAACCAAGTTGCGGGCGAAGATCGAGAGCACTTTGGCGGATGACTCTAAAAACATTCTTCAAGTCTCCATTCAAACCCGGAATGATTCGGTTGTCTCGCAGACTTTGGTCCTCGTATTGTATCCGAAAGAGCGAAAAGGAGAGGCTGTTTCCGTGACACGATCCAAGAATGGCAGAGCTCAAAGCCGGCTCGCCGGGTTCACTTTTCGGCCACCCAACGAAGTCAAACAGTTGGGGAAAGGAATCGTCTCGGAACCCTTGTTCGGGACTTCGCTTTCGCTGGAGGATGTCGTCGAATCTTTCTGGACATGGCCGTATCAACGCGTGGTCGAACAACGGAATTTTGAAGGCGAACCAGCTTGGATTCTCGAATCTCGCGAGTCCAGCCCAAAGGGTTTACCGGTCGTTCGTTCCATCATTTCCGTGGATAAAAAAATCCCTCTGCTGATTGAGCGATTTGAGGGAAAGGGGGAACTCGTGTCAAAGATCAGTTTTGATCGCGTGGTGCGCCGGGACGGGAATTGGGTTCCCACCTCATATCTCATTGAATTGCCGGTGGCAAAGGAATCGGTCCGCATCACCTTCAGCCGCGGCGAACGCGATTTGGTTCTCGATCCGCAAGTGTTTAGGCCGGAAGGAATTCGTTCGTTAGTTGGCGAGGAGTAGGCGGCGAGGAGCGATCTTACTGTAAATCGCACGAATTTCATCAGAGGAGAAATGAATAGCCTTGGGCTCCGAGAGGGCAACGGCTGTAATCACGGCAAATAGTGATGAGGGCTGCCCTCGATTCCTTTGTCATCGTAGCCGCGCTCGACGGCGAAGATCCGGACCATGTGGCCTGTCGAAGTTAGCTGCTTTCGGCGAAATTTTCGGTCCGCAATTGCGCTTTCTCAGAGAAATTTGCCATCGCTTCTGCGCAAATGGATCGCTCCCCGGTTAATTGTAACAACGCTGGAAACAGATGACTTGCCCAGTGCCTTTGAGGAATCGTCCGCACGAGGCGTGCGCGGAGGTGCCATTTATGATTACCTCCACCTCGTCGCCGTGCGAAAGATCCGCGCTCCCACGCTTTACACGCTAAACGTAGCCGACTACCGATCTTTCCATCGCCCCGGTGATCCGAAGATTATTCATCTTTAAAAAGGCAGAATGAATCGGTAAAAGTCGGGTTGCGCCCTTCGAAGTGCGCCTTTCATATTGATATTAGCTATCCCTTGTCAGCAAAGATTGGAGATCGCTCCATGGCTCGCTTTGGATTCTTTCCTCGTTCCCCAAGTTGCACTTGGGAACGATTTTGTCCCGGCAGTTGCACTGCCTTTGGGCGGCTTGCTTGGCAATGGGCGGCCTGGAGTTTTTGAGGGTAAAAGCTAGTTGATCGCGCCGAGGTAACCAGGTTACAGGGTCAAGGCATTTTGCCGATACTTAACAATAAGATATATGGATCTTCTTTTCAAATGTAACCCATATCTCCATGCATACCCGAAGGCAGGTGCACGGCGTAAGGAGCTGGCTGCGATCTCACCGAGAACGATCCCTTTTTCTTTGTGGAAACCGAGGGGTTCGTCCGATTGCCTCGGTGGGTAGATGGGGCGAGGCTACCTTCGTTTTAACCCTTGGCTGCGGCTGCTCGCGATGACCCCGCCATTCATTTTTAATCTGGCGAAGACTAAGTAAATCTCGCTGAATCGGCTAACCAGCACCCGATGTCGGGAGCGTTCCCCGGCGCGTGCATCACTCCCTATCCCGCCACGATATTCACTAGTTTGCCTGGCACGACGATTACTTTTTTCGGCGGTTTACCTCCCAAAATTTCCTGGATTTTCGGTGCCGCGAGTGCCAGGGCTTCGATCTCTGCCGATGCCAGATCTTTTCTCACCGTGAGACGCTCGCGCACTTTGCCATTCACCTGCACCGGGATTTCGATCTCGTCTTCGATTAGCCAGCTTTCCTCCCAGACAGGCCAGATCTGATGATAAATGATCCCCTCGAAACCAGAGAATTTTTCTCCCAACCGTTGCCAAAGCTCCTCGGTAAGGTGCGGCGCAAAAGGATTGAGTAAAATCAACAAGGTGCGCACTGCGGAGATCGGACGCGGATTCGCACTGGTGAATTCATTGGTGAGCACCATCATGGCTGAAATGGCGGTGTTAAAGGCCAGCGCTTCGATGTCTTCGGTGACTTTTTTGATCGTGCCATGAACCGCTCGCCGTTGTTTATTTGTGAGTTCGAGTTCCTCCAGGGCGGACGAAAGGTGCCAGTGTCCCTCCTGGTTTTCCTCCATCACGAGTCGCCAGACGCGGGCCAGAAAACGATGCACGCCTTCCACGCCACTCATGCTCCAGGGTTTTACTTGTTCAAGAGGGCCCATGAACATTTCGTAGAGACGCAGGGAATCGGCGCCGTATTCCTCGATGATGATGTCGGGATTGACCACGTTGCCGCGGCTCTTGGACATTTTTTGTCCGTCGCTGCCGAGAATCATCCCTTGGTTGACCAGTTTTTGGAAGGGTTCCCGTGAGGAAACATGGCCGAGATCGCACAAAACTTTGTGCCAGAAACGGGCGTAAAGCAGGTGCAAAACGGCGTGTTCCGTGCCGCCGACGTAAAGATCGACGCCGTTTTTCATCCAATAATCTTCCGCAACCGGGCCGATGAATTTTTCTTCATTGCGCGGGTCGCAATAACGGAGGTAATACCAGCACGAACCGGCCCATTGCGGCATGGTGTTGGTCTCGCGCGTGGCGGTGTCGGAGTAACGAATCCACTCGGTCGCCCGAGCCAGGGGCGGCTCGCCGGTGCCGGTGGGCTTGAAGTCTTCGAGCGGCGGCGGAGTGAGCGGGAGTTCACGGTCGGCGATGGCGTGGTGACGCCCATTTTCCCAGACGATGGGGAAGGGTTCGCCCCAGTAACGTTGGCGCGAAAAAAGCCAGTCGCGCAGTTTGTAATTGATGGTTTTGGCGCCCAGACCGCGTTCGTCCAGCCAGGCGGTGATGCGAATTTTGGCTTCGGCCGTGGGGAGTCCATCGAGAAAATCGGAATTAACCGCAGTATCATGACCGGAAAATGGGAGCGTCTCACCTTCGCCGACAACCACTTGGCGGATGGGCAGATCGAATTTCGTGGCAAATTCAAAATCGCGTTCGTCGTGCGCAGGCACAGCCATGATCGCTCCGGTGCCGTAACCGGTGAGCACATAATCGGCGATCCAGATGGGAATCCGCTCGGCGTTGACCGGGTTGATCGCAAATGCGCCGGTAAAAACGCCCGATTTATCCTTGGCCAGATCGGTGCGGTCGAGATCGCTTTTTCCGGAAATAGCGGCGCGATAAGCGGTTACAGCCTCGGCCTGAGCGGCTGCGGTAATGCGATCCACGAGGGTGTGTTCGGGTGCCAGGACCAGGTAAGTGGCACCAAAAAGGGTGTCGGGTCGGGTGGTAAACACTTCAATCGCGGCAGCAGAATCGGCCACGGAAAACGTCACCCGCGCACCTTCGCTTTTGCCGATCCAGTTTTTTTGCAATAACTTGATGCCTTCGGGCCAGTCGAGCGTGTCGAGTTCGTCGATGAGCCGCCCGGCATACGTCGTGATGCGTAACATCCACTGCCGCATGGGTTTGCGAACGACCGGATAACCGCCCACTTCGCTTTTACCATCGACCACTTCCTCGTTGGCCAGCACGGTGCCGAGTTCGGGGCACCAATTCACCGGCACTTCGGCCACGTAAGCCAGCCGCACGGAGTCGGGGTCGGCCCCGTTGTAAGTGGAGAGATGCTCCGCGCGTTGCGTGGCCGGGTTGAACCAGGAATGATAAATTTGGAGGAAAATCCATTGGGTCCAGCGGAAGTATGCGGGGTCGGTGGTGGAAATTTCGCGATTCCAATCGTAGGAAAATCCGATGCGCTGAAGCTGGGCGCGAAAACGGTGGACGTTGTTTTCGGTGGTGAGACGCGGGTGTTGTCCGGTTTTTATCGCGTATTGTTCGGCGGGCAATCCGAAGGCGTCCCAGCCCATGGGATGAAGGACGTTGTGGCCGGTCATGCGTTTGTAGCGGGCGATGATGTCGGTCGCGGTGTAACCCTCGGGGTGTCCCACGTGGAGACCTTCGCCGCTGGGGTAGGGGAACATGTCGAGGACATAGTATTTCGGGCGGGAGGCATCGAAGGCGGGTTCGCCGGGATTGGGGGTGCGGAAGGTGTCGTGAGTGGCCCAGAAGTTTTGCCAGCGGGGTTCGAATTGATCGAAGGGATAAGGTTTGCGTTTTTCGGACATAAGGCGGGTAATTTTGCGATGGAAAAAATGTGGGACTGCCAGTAAAGAAGTGGAGAGATGTCTGCGCAACAACTTTTGCTCGCCACACGCAATGCGCACAAGACGGAGGAGATTCGGGCGAAGCTGGGAGAGGGATTTGCGGTGGTGGATTTGCTTTCGCGCGCGAGCTGGCCGGAGATCGCCGAAACGGCGGATACTTTTCTGGGGAATGCGACTTTGAAAGCGGTCGGCATCTCGCGGCTGACGAACGGCCTCGTTTTATCCGACGACAGCGGCCTGGAGGTGGATGCCCTGGAGGGCGCACCGGGGGTGAGGTCGGCTCGTTTTGCGGGGGAAAAAGGGAGCGACGCGGATAATCGAGCCTTGCTTTTAGAACGACTGGAAGGTGTGCGCGGGAAGGCGCGGAGCGGGCGATTCCGTTGTGTGATGGTGCTGGCGAGGGAGGGGGAGATTTTGGGCAGCTTCAGCGGTGCCGTGGAAGGGATAATCGTGAATGCCGAACGCGGCGAGGGCGGGTTTGGCTATGATAGTTTATTCGTGCCCGAGGGGTTTTGTGAGACGTTTGCGCAATTATCGCGGGAGATAAAAAATCAACTCAGCCACCGCGCGCGGGCTTTGGATGCTGTGCTCGATTTTTTAATCAACCGCTGATTTCAGGGCGCAGTTTTCGTCCCGAGCAGGGAATCAAGATGCGGCAGAACGATGTCGGGGGTGATGGCATCCATGGAGCCGGTGGAGGATTTGAGAATGTTGACCTGGGGATGGAGTGGCCCCCAAATTTCGGGATCGGTGGGGCCGAAAAAGAGGAGGCAACGGGCGCCCGCCGCCGCAGCGAGATGGCTTATCCCGGTATCATGGCCCAGATAACCGCAGGATTGGGAAAGGATGGCACCCAGTGTGCGGAGTGGAAGGTGCGCAGCGGTGGGAAGACCGTAATCGGCAAACGCGGATAGCTCTTTTTCATCCGCCTCGCCTGCGATGAGAAGGAGCGGGATCGCGCGTTGCAAACAATGCTCGATAAGGGTGCGCCAGTTCTTTACGGGCCAATTTTTGTGCGAACTGCCACTGCCAGGATGAAAGGCGAGAAAAGGAGCGGTGAATTTTTTTAAGACAGGATGAGCCGCTTCGAGATCGATGGAACGGGGAGTGAATCTGGGCAGGGCGTCTTCGAGAAAAAAAGCGAGTTTTTCGAGAGGTTGCGCCAGTTGTTGCACGGCGTGGGCGGAATCATCGAGTTTACCGGGGCCGATGAGAAGGTTTTTTACCCCGGCAGTGCGCAGATTATGGGCAAAAATACCGTCAGGATCGTAAAGATAACTGATGATTTGTTGGTAACTTGAAAAAAAAGCCGAAAGCTCGGGATCCAGGGATGCATTTTTGATAAAACAACGGGCGAGCGGTCCGTATTCGATGGAATGGACGGCATCAGCGTAACGCGGATCGAGGCCGAGGCAGGCGATCCCTGGATAGCCGAGAATCTCGATGCGGATGGTGGGAAGATTTTCCCGGATGAGACCCAAGGCGGGCAGAGTGAGTATGAAATCGCCGATGGCACCGCCGCGAATGACCAGAATGCGTCCGGACATAAGGCGGTGCAAGCTGGAGAGTTAGTTGTCTTCTTCGTTGCCACGAATGGCATTGAGACCGCCTGCGTTACCTTCCCAGCGTTGGGGCTGGTTCCAGGGGATGGTGCTCACGGGTTCACCAAATGCGGGAGTCTGCTGGGCGGGCGGTGTCTCGGTGCTGGCACAGGACGAGAACACTGCGATGGAACCAGCGATGACGAGGATTTGGGCGATTCGGGTGAGCATGAGATTAATTGCCGGCGTAAATAACGCGATCTCCAGGGAGAATGCGTTGAGATTCGGAGACAGAGGAACTGATGATGTCGGCGATGGAGTTGGAACGTTCGACCGAGGTAATTTTAACGCGTCCGATGCGTTCGCCGCTGCGGAGAACGACGAGTTCGGCGTTGTTGACAGCGCCGCTGCGGTCGCCGAGATCGATAACGACGAAGCCCCAGGCTTGGTTGACGGCGACGACTTGTCCTTCGGTGCCGCGGGCAAGAACGGCGTTTTTCTGGCGGTTGACGATGTCGGAGAGCTCGGTGGTTTTGGATTCAGCGGCGAGAAGTTTGTCTCCTATGATGGCTTTTTCGCTGCGCAAAGCTTCGATCTGGGCGGTGAGTTCGGCGACTTGCGCACCTTGGTTCGGATCGATCTCGACGGTGCCGGCGATTGGATCGGCTGTGGCAGCGGTTTTAAGTTGTTCGAGTTCGCTGGTTTTGGCCGTGAGTTCAGCATCCTTGCTCGTGATTTGCGCCGTTAAATTGGTGATTTCCCCGGTAATGCGGGCGATTTCGCTGTCTTTGGAGCTAATCTGACCTTCCATATCGGAAACTTTTTGTGTCTCGGCGGTCAGTTTTTGGTTGGCGTCGGTAAGACTTTTTTTCGTGGTGGCGACTTCAGTTTGGGCGGCGGATGCGGCACTTTGGGCGGATGCAGTTGCAGCCTGACTTTCGGTCAGTTTTCCTTTATTGAGGTAGCCGAGAACAGCGGAAAGAAGCATGAAGACGACAGAAAGAGCGAGGAGGATTTTGGGCATTTTAAGTGATATCTGGGAAGGTTGAAGAATTGTCTTTATCAGCAATCAGTAGTTTCTGCCAAGGAAAAGTTATTTACAAGCGTGCTTTTTTAAAAAAACCACCGATTTCCCATAAAAGAGGGTTGCCAGGTTATGCGGAAGCCCTAAGTTAATCATGCCAGGGACTATGGACTGTGAACCGGCAAACCCCGCCAGGGCAGGAATGCAGCAACGGTAGTCAGCTTCTCTTTGCCGTAGCTCTCTGGTATTTTTTTTTGCCCGCGAACGTTACACAAACTCACTTGGCTGCCATGCTTTTCCTGTTCCTCGTGGCTAAAATGGGTGGCCAACTCCCGTTCTTTGAATGAAAATGGCATTCCCCTATTCGGCATCAGCGGCTTTTTGACGATTTTGTGTATCATCAGATTGCTGGGAACTAGCAAAACATGACCGACCCCACCCTAAGGCGCGACGGACAGAAACTTGTGCAAGCGGCTCGCGAGAACGAACGATGCGAGCGGCGGAATAAGTTGCGTGCAGGTGCGAGCGACTTCACCCGCATTCTGCATTGAAGAGTCGAAGTGGCGCGTAAAATGGAATTACCCACGATAGATAGCTCACACAAAAACGGTGACAGGTAGAAGGGTGAATGCAGCCGCGTAAAAAACGTAAGATATGTTTTGACACATCGCACCAGATGTAGGATTAATAAAATAATTTCAATGGCTTCACTTATGCAAATTCTAACCATCAACGACTGCCGGGCAGAAATGCCATGGCGTGGTTTTATGCATACGATTGTTGGCCCCCGCCTTAATCTCAGCCCAGAATCCAATATCATCTAGCGAGCAAATCCAAAATTAACCATCCCCAATTTTTTACCCTGCTCGCTAAAACGCGGCAGGGTTTTTTATTGCCAAAAATCCAACCCATTCAAAAATCCCAACCTTTTACGGCGGTGGCAGACAAGAAATGCACCAGTCTCCAAAACTGACTCATGTGGGCGCGATACCCACCCGCCGTGCCATTTTAAACGCTTATTTCCATCCAGAGAAGAGCACCGGTCGCTCGTCAGCCTCATAAGCTGAAGTTAGTTGGTTCGATTCCAATCTCTGGGACCACTCACACTTAACCACACATCATTATGAAATTAGCCAAAACCCTAAAAAAGAAAAGCAACTTGCAGGCGAAGTCTCTCAGCTTAAAGAACTGCTCGCACAACAAAACTTGCTCTCGAAGAAACAAGCGTTCGATTGGTGGCGAAACAACCCGAATAGGATGCTGTTAACCTCGATGCCTTAATAACATCGATAGCCAACCTCAAAAATTGGCTCCCCCTACTGACGTTGATTCCGAATGTCAAAACGTAACGGTCAGCTTATGCAAAGCTCAAAACGCAAAGTCTAATCATTAACACTCAGCAACCGCTCTCTATTTTCCATTGTTTTAAAACTGTTACGCGTCCATCCCTCTCAAAAACATTACATTATGAACACCAACGATCTCATCCAATTAGGCATCCCTTCCGGCGATGCCACCAAGGAGGCTTACTCCCACATGCGGAGACGTTTTGCGCAAGGCCTTGACCGTGCCGCAGTCGAGGCGGAACTCGCAAAAATCGTCGCAGCGCCTGCGACATTCCAAAACGATCCCGTCGTGGGAGAATTGGCGCGTTTGCTGATCAAGACACCCTTCATTCCACGCGAACAACCCGCGCCCTGGCACCAATGGGGCGAAGGATTGGAAGCCACCGCCATTCAACAAATGGCGAATGCCTGTTCGCTACCCGTGGCAGTCGCGGGTGCCCTGATGCCCGATGCCCACCTCGGCTATGGACTGCCGATTGGTGGTGTGTTAGCCACGGAGAACGCCGTCATTCCCTACGCGGTCGGTGTGGACATTGCCTGTCGTATGAAACTTACGGTTTACGAATGCAAGGCGGGTATGATTGCCGGACAGCGTGATCGCCTCGCTAACATTATCGAGGACGAGACCCGATTTGGGGTGGGTTGCACCTTCCAGCAACGTCGGCAGCATGACGTGATGGACGCCGATTGGAGTGTCTCGCCCGTCACCAAGCGCATGCGCGACAAGGCGTGGTCACAGCTCGGCACTAGCGGGAGTGGAAACCATTTCGTCGAATTCGGCCAGTTCACTGTTTCCGATGAATCGCAATTAGGTATTCCAGCCGGTCAATACATGGCCTTGCTAACCCATTCCGGTTCTCGTGGCACGGGAGCCCAGGTCTGCGACCACTACAGCAAGCATGCGATGAAGCGTCACGACAACCTGCCGAAAACCTTGAAACATCTCGCGTGGCTTTCGCTCGACGATGCCGATGGACAGGAATACTGGGCCGCCATGAATCTAATGGGCCAATATGCAGCCGCCAACCATGCTTTGATTCACAAACACATTGCCAAACGCCTCGGCGAAGATGTGATCCTCGACATCGAGAATCATCATAACTTCGCCTGGAAAGAAACTCACACCATTGAGGGCGTGGAACGCAAGGTGATCGTGCATCGCAAGGGAGCCACTCCTGCGGGCGAGGGCGTGTTGGGAATTATTCCCGGATCGATGGCTTCCCCAGGCTTCGTCGTATGCGGCAAAGGTAACGCCAATTCGTTGCACAGCGCATCGCACGGCGCGGGTCGCGTGATGAGCCGGACCCAGGCAATGCAATCCTTCACCTGGAGTGCGACGAAGAAACTGCTTGCCGAAAACGGAGTGACGCTACTTTCCGCCGGATTGGATGAAGTGCCGGGCGTCTATAAAGACATCCACGAAGTCATGGCCGCGCAAACCGACTTGGTGGAAGTGCTTGGTCAATTCGATCCGCGCCTGGTGAAAATGTGTCCCGCCGGAGAAAAGGCAGAGGATTAATCTGCTGTGAGGGACGATATTTCTTGTCGCCCCTCCGATCCA